>JALTEW010000290.1 GCA_027073795.1 bacterium
GGTGATATATAAATATATTATGCAAGGGAATCACAAGCTATCTAAAAAGCTGAGGTTCAAAAACCTTTAGGAGGTGTCCTGTAATACCTTTACAATTTTAATCTTTAATATTGCATTTACAGGTTGACTCTGGGGGAGATTTAATGGATATTTTTAAAGCAATCCTAAGCCGTCGAAGCATCCGGAAGTACCGGGAAACGCCTGTGGGTGAAGAGACCATCAAACAATTTCTCGAGGCTGCTATGGCAGCACCCTCGTCCAAAAACGAGCAGCCCTGGGTATTTGTCATTATCGATGACCGGGCGCTCCTGAACAAAATCCCAAAATTCCATCCCTATGCCGAGATGCTCAAGACCGCTCCCGTAGCGATTCTTGTCTGCGCCGATAGGCGGCGTTTCCTATCAGAGGATGTTTGGATTCAGGACTGTGCCGCCGCCACGCAGAATATTCTCCTCGCCGCCCATGGATCGGGTCTTGGGACCGTCTGGTTAGGGGTCTACCCCCGTCCCGAGCGCGTGGAAGGGATGACCCAGCTTCTATCGCTTCCTGAGCCTATCATACCCTTTTCCCTTGTGGCGGTTGGTTATCCCGCCGAACAAAAACCCCCCGCCAACCGCTTCGATCCCAGCCGGATTCATAAAAATGGATGGTAAAAGTCTACTGACTTCTTAGATAGAAGCGGCAAAACGGGTTTCCCATGGCAATGCATTCACTCTCAGAACAGAGATAGGACGTTCCTTTAAGCGTTGAGAAAATACCCGCCAAGGCACCAGAAAGGATGAAGCAAACAGGATGTTCCGAAGTCCCGTAGGCTCTTGCAAAAGGTGATGCGTGAATCACAACTTCACGATCCGAGATGCCACCGGGAGCTTCTTGCAAAACGAACTTTCCCCACCCTAAATACCCCCCCATCTCAAACATTGCTTGAAGGCATTGATCTGGTGAAAGACCGCTTTTCAACAATTTGTTTGCAGTTAGGGAAGTCCCTTTGAATCCGCTTTTATATAGAATTTCATGGGCTGTACTAACACCAAATATCTCTTCCAGAACTTTCTGTATCTCAATAACGGTTTCAGGGCGTATCAACATGTATTGGATGTCGTTATACTGCAACATCCCTGATCCGGAATAAAAATTCAGGTTTTCAAGGACGGGGTTAATCGATTCCTTTTTTGATTTCTTCATCAATGTTGCGCAAGCCCCGGCAGAAAGAGGATAAGGGACGGGAAAAGCATGAGAATTATGATGGATGCCACATCCAGGGCAACAAAGGGGAAACTCGCTTTATAGATATCTTCCATAGTGTAACCGGGGGCTACAGCCTTCATGGTAAACAACACGAGACCAAAGGGAGGTGTAATGGTAGCCATTTCCATATTGATGAGCATCAGAACGGAAAACCACAATGGATTGACATGCATGGTTTTGATAATAGGCATGAAGATGGGGATCGTTATCATGAGGATAGACAGGGGTTCCATAAATGCCCCCATAATCATGAGAATAGCCTGCATTATCAAGACATACACAATGGCTGAAAAATGGAAGCTGGTGGCGAATTCAATCAATCCTTGTGTGGCACCGGTAAAGGCCATAATTTGAGAGAATCCAGCCGCGCCTGTCAGAATCATGAACATCATGACCGTGATGCTGGTACTTCCATAAATGGACTTTTTCATATAGGACCAGTTCCATCCGCTGTAAATGACGGCAAGAAAAAAACATCCGAGTGTGCCGAGGGCAGCGGCTTCCGTGGGGGTGGCCACACCCAGAAAAATCAAGCCGATGACCAGAAATATGATAATGCTTAAAGGAACTACGTACTTAAACGTTGCAATAACCTTTTCCCTCACGGACAATTTCGACACAAGCTCGTATTTCGGGGCAATGTTTGGCTGAAGGATGGAACGTATCACAATGTACGCCCCGAAAAGGGATGCCATAATCAACCCCGGGATGATGATGGCGATGAGGAAATCCCCCACCGATATCTGCGCGAGAGACGCCAGCAAAACCCCCAGGGCACTTGGGGGAATCATCGCGGCAAGGGTCCCACTGCTCATAATGGACCCCAGGGAGAAATTTTTATCGTATCCCTTCCTCTCCATTTCAGGAACCAGGGTTTCTCCCAGCGTGGCGCAGCCTGCCAGACTGGATCCTGACATGGTGGCAAAGATGACTCCTGCTAAGACTGCCAGAAGGCTGAGCCTCCCGGGTATCTTACCCAGCCAGTTGTCTATGGCATCTATCATCTTAGGTGCCACGTTGAAATTAAACATGATCTCGCCCATCAGGATGAATAGTGGTACCGGAAGCAGTGCGAAGACAGTAACGGATCGCATAATACTTAATATAAGCTGATTGAGTCCTACAACATGGCCCCATAAAAGGTAGGCCCCAACCACGTTGATAAAAAGAAAGGCGAATGCGATAGGAACACCGATCAGAAAAAGGACAACCAGACTTCCCAAAATCAATAGCAGAACCAGCCACCATTCCATATTCTTTTTAGATCCCTTTCTGTGAGAGTTTCTGGATGTTTATGATGATTTTTCGGATGAATTCAAAAGACAGGAAAACGCCTCCAAACGGAATAACGGCAATGACAGGGGCCAGGGGAAGCTCGGTCGCCGATGGGTTATAGATGCCTCGTTTATAGTAGCTCCAGGTAGTCATGGCACCAAAGATAACAAAAACGAGGGATACGATAAGCCCGATGATAGAACTTATAATTTTAAGGACAATTTTCGGTTTCGCGCTGATCCTGTTTGTCAGCAGGTCAACCTTAACGTGCTGGTCCTCCCTCAGGACCCTTTCTGTCCCGAGGAAAGTGATATATAGAATCAGGGCTTCGGAGATTTCTGTCGTCCAGGCTATGGTTTTATCAAAGAAAAGTCGCAGGAACACATCCGCGCTAACAAGAAGGGTAATAAAGGCAAGGGCGGCGAAGGAGAGCCCGAAACAAATATCCGACACCCCATGAAAAATTTTTTTGAGGGTACCAAACACAATGTTACCCCTTGAGGGGAACATAAAATGCTCCCCTCCACATGAAGATTAATTAATATCCCAGAAGTTTTTTCAGTATGGGAACTTCTTTGGGTATCTTCTTCTCCAGGTCTGACCAGAAGGCATCGTTGGCATCCTTCAGGTACGTAGCGGTGTCTTCTTTTGAGAATTTAATGCGTTTCAGTCCCTTTTCAGCCATTTTCTTCTTTTCCTCTGCAATTTTTTTCTCAAAAAAGGCCTTCATCTGAGGCTCAAATTTAACCGTCACCTTTTCGATAGTCTGTTGCACATCTTCGGGCAACTCATTCCATGTCTTTAGATTGAAAAGGATAAACGTGTTCTGGCGGGCATAAAAGGGAATGTCGATCACGTATTTACAGTAGTCCAGCCATCCCCACTTTCTCGGCCCAAGGGTCGGCCAGCCGAATCCATCGACCAGACCCCTTTGAAGAGCTGTATAGGTCTCACCAAATTTGACCGTGATCGGCACCATCCCTAATTTTTTCATAAAGCTGTCATACATGGATGCAGTACGCATTCGCAGGCCCTTGAGATCCTTGATCCCCTTGACGGGTTTTTTGACGTAGAGGTAAAACGGGTCGTACAACCAGGTCCCAACGAGCATCATGTTGATTTTTTTATGTTTCTTGATGAGGTAATCCCATATCCCCCCCGGTTTTCTCTCCTGAGCGAAGGTAAGCCTCGAGAGAGCGATGGCATTGGCTTCCGGCAACATGGCCTTGTAATAGGCTGCGGGCAGAAATCCGACCTGGATAACACCATTTTTCAAGGCCTCGGCCTGCTCAAAACCCGGGATAACCTCTGGACCTCCCACCCAGTTAATCTTCACTTTTCCCTTACAAGCCGCATTGACCTCCTTGACCCACACGTGAATCATGGAGCACAGCATGTGGTTCTTCGGCAGGAAGCTGAGCGCCTTCAAGGTCTTTGCCGAAGCAGGGCTAAACATTACCGAGGCGATGGTCATGGAAAGGACCAGGACTGTGATGAGTAAAAAACGTTTCATCTTTCCCTCCTTTTTAAAGGTTTTGGGGTTGACCGCCCGCGCCCCTGGTACGGCGGAGCTGGGCGGTGGCTTCTTCGTCCACGCTTAAATCATCGTTAAAAATCACGAGGTAATCCTTGAGGGCCGATTCCCTGGAGACCTTTCCGTTCTTGACATCCCACGCAACGGCATGGATATCCCTTTCCCACGGAGGACCATAGCCCCCGCTTCCCGGCAGGCGGATACTCAGGACGTCTCCCGCCCGGATTTCGTCGACTCCCTTAGCCTTCCTTCGGGTTTCCCTATCCGTTCCGGGGTTCATGACAAAGGCCCCCTTAGACCCTTCTTTGCCGCCGAAAATACCCTGAGGCGCAAACTTCTGCCTGTCGGAATACCGTGCCCATGTCACATCCGTATGGAACTGGATGTCCCGTCTGAGGGATAACCCACCTCGGAATTTTCCAGCTCCTCCTGAGTTTGGGATGAATTCGTATCTTTGAATCGTAACAGGGTATTCTGTTTCCGCGGCCTCTATGGGTGTATTCATAAATCTGCCCAGGTGAAGGTCCTGTCCGTCTGGGCCATCCTTCTGCGCCCTCGCGCCGGCACCTCCCCCCTGAATCTCAATATACGTAAATCGCCTTTTTGTGTCGGGGTGTATGCCTGTAAAACTGTTGGTACACGCCTGGCCATGACTTCCCGAAACGATTCGGTCAGGCACGACATCTGCCATGGCCTTCAGCATGGCCTCCACAATCTTGGTCATAGTTTGGCTTCGGGCTGTAACACCCGCCGGAGGCTGAGGGTGTGTAACCAGCCCCTCGGGACAAACTACGTTTACAGGTTCAAAGGTCCCCGAATTGACCGGCATATAGGGATCAATGATACCCACCAGGGTGTAATACACCCCTGCTAAGGTGCAGGACCATGGTGAATTGACGTTGCCCTTTGTCTGTGGGGATGTTCCATCGAAATTTACCTCCATTGAATCGCCTGAAATATTGACATTGACCTGAATTTTTACAGGGTCTGTGGTAATCCCATCATCATCCAGATAATCAACCCCTGTATAGATCCCGTCTTTGATACTCAAAAGGGATTTTCGGACCTTTTGCTCCGAGTAGTTGAGTAAAAGCCTGGTGCTTTCTCTGAAGGTTCCAAGTCCGTATTTTTTTATCAGCTTTCTGACGCGCTCAACCCCCCAGAGCGTCGTTGCTGCCTGCGCACGCATATCCTCCATGGTTTTTTTGGGAATACGGATGTTGTGGGCGATGAAGTTACTGATTTCCCTGTCTTCCTGACCGGCCTTGAAGAACTTGACAAAGGGAATTCTGATGCCTTCCTGGTAAATTTCCGTCAAACCTCCCGCCACCCCTCCGGGGACACTTCCACCAAGGTCCAGGTGATGGGCGATATTGGCAATAAAACCGACCAGCGATCCCTCAAAAAACACCGGGGAAAAGAACTGAACGTCAAGTAGGTGCTGTCCCCCCAGATAGGGATCGTTCGAAATAATGATATCCCCCGGTTCAAAGTTCTGAATCTCTTTCAACATGAAATCCGCGGAAGTCGGCAGGCTGAACATCATCAATGGGCAGAGATTCGCCTGGGCAAGCAGCTGTCCTTTTTCATCAAGGACGGCACAATTCAGGTCCATGATTTCCTTCACAATGGTTGTGCGGCCCATCCGCATCAGGTTGTACCCCATGTCTTCGGCGATGGAATCCAGCCCGTAACGGACAACCTGCATGGTAACCTTGTCCACAGGCGTATTGCCCCGGTTCTCCAGCCGTTGATGCAAGGCATTTTCCTTTTCCGCAATCAGGTTGCCGTTAGGATCCACCTTAATCTTCCAATCCGGGGGGATATAAGTGGTGGAAATCTCTTCCTCAATGATGGCGGGACCCGGTAAGGCAGCGCCTGTGGCCAGTGATGCCCTTTCATACACGGGAATGTCGAGAGGACGATCTTCATTCAGGGTTACCTTTCGCTGGCCCTTTTGCGCAGGCCGAGATTCATCCGGAACCTTACGCAATGGCAATGTTTTGTTCCCGCCACCTACTTTTACCCTCACCCTCAGGTTCACAAACTCGACTGTTTCCTCCGGTTCAGAATAGGAGTAAACTCGCTGGTGGAATTTATGGAAAGAATTGATAATATCCCCGAAATCTTCCTGTGTAAATTCATCCTTGACAGGGATGGGTATGTTCAATTCCCAAGACTGCCCTTCATACCTCATATCAGAAAACCATTCTATTAAGGCCTCTGATGGATCGATGTTTTCAGCCCTGAGCTGTGCCTCCCCCCCTTCCTGCAGCGCCTTAAAGGTGTTATGGAGTTCAGAGGGTGCGATTTCATCGGCTTTTTTGATGATGGTTTTGACATAATCGTGCTGGATATCCGAAATGGCCAGTCCTACGGCGGAAAGATTACCATTAGCCATGGGGATAATCACGCGTTGAATCTCCAAGCTTTCCGCAATTTCACAGGCATGCAGCGGAGCGGCTCCGCCAAAGGCCACAAGCGCAAATTCCCTGAGGTCATAGCCTTTCTCAACGGAAACTTTACTGATTCCCCCGGCCATGTTTGCATTCACGATCTTTATGATGTCGAGTGCCGCTTTTTCAACAGAGGAACCCATCTTATCCGCAATGTGAGTTTTGATAGCCCTGACCGCCTTTTTAAAATCTAATTCATACCGCCCGCCAAGGAAGTATCCCGGGTTGATACGTCCGAGGACACAGTTCGCATCGGTGACCGTTGGAAGTTCCCCACCCCAGCCGTAACAGGCAGGGCCGGGATTTGACCCGGCGCTCTGGGGACCCACATGAAGAACGTTCAACTCATCAAGCCATGCGATACTCCCTCCGCCGGCGCCGATCGTTTTAAGATCGATCATGGGAAGCTTAATGGGATATTCAGAAACACCGCCCCACGTGGTGGTTTTAGGGATTCCTTGATCGATGACGGAGATGTCACAGGTGGTCCCTCCCATGTCCATACCGATGGCCATCTTGCACCCTGTGAGTCTGCTGACGTAGGCTGTTGCAATGGCTCCGCCCGCGGGACCCGAATTGATAAGATTCGCAGAATATGAGGCAGCCGTTTCAACGGGCAGGGCCCCTCCGTTACTTTGAAAGATCAGGATATTAAAATTTGGATGACGGGCCTTGACACGCGTGGTTAACTTATCCAGGTAATCCTTGATAATAGGCCCAAGATAGGCGTTCATGACCGTTGTGCTGGTCCTTTCGTATTCCC
>JALTEW010000291.1 GCA_027073795.1 bacterium
ATTACAAACACTTACAAATATTAAATCCGAAAAATTGTGATTTGGTGTCAAAGATCAGTTAACATGATACACATTGACGCCGGGGAGGGAAAGAATTAGATTATAGTCAGTTCAAATAGATATGTACGAGGTATTTCATGACGAAAAAAGACTACTACAAGATCCTGGGGGTGAAAAAAGATGCCCCTCAGGACGAGATAAAAAAGGCTTTTCGGAAGCTGGCGAGAAAATACCATCCCGATGTTAATCCCGGAGACAAGGAAGCTGAGGCGAAGTTCAAGGAGATCTCGGAGGCCTACGAGGTTTTGAGTGACCCGAAAGCGCGAAAAGAATATGATACGCGGGATTCGTTTGATTTCAGTGATTTTTTTAGCCAGAGGACCGCGGGTGCCGGTGCAGGTTCCTATCGTGGATTTCGGAAGGGTGGGTTTACCCATGTTGATTTGAGCGATATTTTTGGGGATATTTTTAGCGAAAGAGGTTTTGCGGGCGGTACGAAAAGGGCCTTTCGGGAAAGATCGGCTTCAAGAAAAGGGAAAGATATCTATTACAAGATGTGGGTTGATTTCATGGATGCCATCCGTGGAATTAGGACGGAAATCAATCTTGATCACGAGGTGGCGTGCAGTGTGTGTGGTGGAACGGGTGTCAGCCCTTCTGGTAAGTGGGAGATATGCCCTGAATGTGGGGGAAGCGGCCGAATCCAGATGGGTGGATTGGGGATTCCCGTTCAACAAACCTGTCCCGTTTGTCATGGCACCGGGCGTGTGAATCAAACGCCATGTGTGGCCTGTGGCGGGACAGGGAGACAGAGAAAAACGGAGAGGATTTCTGTAAGGATTCCCGCGGGTGTGGACAATGGTTCCAAGATTCGTCTGGCGGGGAAGGGAGAACCTGGATTAAATGGGGGACCTCCGGGAGATCTCTATATCGAAATTCAATTAAGATCTCATCCCGTTTTTACGCGGAAGGGGGGCGACCTCTACTGTAAGGTGCCTATTTCCATTCCTGAAGCGGTGTTAGGGGGGCGGATAGAGGTTCCGACGATTGACGGGACTGTCAAGATGAAGATTCCGCCTGGGACACCGAATGGTAAAAAATTCCGCTTGGCGGGAAAGGGTGTAAAACCCCTGAAAGGGAACCGGAAGGGGGATCAATATGTGGAGGTTGAGGTGGTTGTGCCCAAAAATGTTGAAGGCCAGGCGAAACAGTTATTTGAAGAGCTTGAAACCCTTTTGCCAAAGGTGAGATGATGGAAGGTGAAAAGAGATATCAGACGGAAGAAACCTTTACCATTGGCATTGTGGCGAGGGAGGTAGGGATCAGCCCCTCGACCATCCGGTACTATGAGCGAGAGGGATTTCTGAAGCCCCTTTGCACGGAGGGTAGGATCCGGCGCTACACCCGCGAGGATATTGAAAAACTCATGATGTTGCGTCGGCTCCGTGAGGACCTTGGCGTTAATCTTGCCGGTGCAGAGGTTATCCTTGAAATGCGTCGAAAGATGGAGCTGATGCAGGAAGAAATGGATCGTTTCGTTGAGGAACTTATTCAAGGTGTGCGGCAGCATCTAAGGAGGATGGAGAAACAATTTCAAAAGCCACTTGTCCCTTCCGGTTCGCACACCATCATTCCCGTAGATGACACGGAATCTTCATAGGTTTTTCTCCCTTCCCCTGCTTCCATTTGTGGTGAGCCTTTCCATGGGCGCTGCAGCCGGGGGGGTGATGCCCCGCCTTGCCCAAGGCCTCTTTTTGGCTGTTTTTCTGGCGCTTATGGGCGCGGCATTCGCTGGCAGGTGGATAAGATTGCCCCGGACTAGCATGCTCCCCCTGATGGGCTGTTTTGCTGTTGCTTTTCTTTCTGTCTATAGCCACCTTCATCCTTTTTTCCCTGAAAACCACATTGTCCATTATGCGGGAAAAGGGCCTGTGATTGTGGAAGGATGGATTAAGCCCCCTCTCGATCCGGGGCTTGAACGCACCAGTTTAACCGTTGAGGTAGGCAGGGTTTTAACCCATAATCAACAGGTTATTCCTGTCGGGGGAAAGGTGCGCCTTACGGTTTACGGCCCCCCGACGCAAACCGTTTTCACAGGAGATCGCGTGAGATTTGCGGGCAGGCTCTTTTCGCCCCACCGACCGCGAAATCCGGCTACTTTTGACTACCATCGATTCCTGGCGTTGAGGGGGATTTATGCTATCTCCTCCCTCAAGCGCTTTTCAGATCTTGTGGTGATTGATGATGGGTGGAGACCCTCATTGTTCGGGATTGTGGATCGATGCCGCCAGCACCTTCATCGGTGGATTGAGCAATCTGTTTCTAGCCCGCATGGTGCGCTGTTGTCCGCCTTGCTTATTGGGTATCGGGGGGATATTCCCGTCACGCTCCGGGAAGTTTTCAGGCGGTGCGGCACCTCGCATCTCATCGCCATTTCCGGGCTTCATTTAGGGATTGTCGCCATCTTTCTCTTTGTGGTTATCAAGCGATTGGTGGGAGTATTCCCCCGCGTTTTTCTTTACATGGATGTCCAGAGGATTACGGCGATTCTCACATTCTGGTTTCTGTTGTTTTATCTCCTGTTGACAGGGGGCAGGATTTCAACCCTCCGCGCCTTTATCATGGCGGCAACTTACCTCGCCGTTCTTTTCTTTCGACGAACTACCCGGCTTGAAGACATTTTGATCCTGGCTGCCTTTGTCCTGCTGTTTTTCCAACCCCAGGCCATATTTGACAGTTCTTTTCAGCTTACGTTTGCCGCTGTGGGAGGCATTCTCCTGGGAGCGCCTCGAACCCTGAGAGCCATGGAGGAGAAAAATGACGGGAAGTGGATAGGCAGAGGGGTTCACTGGATTTGGATGACCCTCTGGATTACGATATTGGCCATGACCGCCACCTTCCCGATCGTGGGGGCTTATTTTCACCGCGCAAGCCTCATAGGCGTTTTCGCCAATCTTTTCGGGATTCCCTTTCTCAGTTTCCTCATTCTCCCTATCGGGATCATGGCCATGGCCATCTATCCCCTGTCAACATCCCTTGCCACGTATTTGATTATGTTTGACGGCAAGCTGGTAGAGATCCTAACGGCAGTTTTCCGTTATCTTTCTCGTATTCCCTGTTCTCAGGTTCACGTGTTCCCCTTCCGGTGGTATGAAGTTATTTTGTATTACGCAGCCTTTGTTTTTGCGACCTTGTGTCTGCGGTCAAGAGAGAGGAGAGAACGGAAAAGATATGGGGTTTTCGCCTTGGCATCCGTTTTGTTGTTTGGCGTTGCATGGGTCGCTCCCACGTGGGTCAGGAACCCATCTCTTGAGATCTTCAGTGTCAGGAAGGGAACGTACCTTGCCTTTTGTAATAGTGGGGGACATGCAACCATTATTTGCAACGGGCTGGGGGATTCTCCCGATCGTGACGACGCGAGGTGGGTTCTCATTCCTTATCTTTTAAACAGGCGGGTTCGAAAGATTGATGCCCTCGTGGTTGCCAACAACGAACCTGTGAACCTCAGGGCCACAGCTACCCTTGTATCCTTCAGCATGCCCGGGTGCGTCATGGGGACCCCCGCCAGCCTTGAAAGTCTGAAGATGGTGTTGCCTTCCGGTATTCCACAAACAAAATGGATGGAAACCCGAACGTGCATACGCCGGGATCCCACCATGGTGAGGTTGTGCGTAGTTTCTCCCGATAAAGGTCGGCGAGATGCCGGCGAAGCCTCCCGGCGGCGAGAGTTACAGGGAATAGATGTGTCTTTCCGATCCCTGAAGGTTTTTATCTGTCTTCATGGGCGTGAGACGGTTCCGCTTGAGCGGGGAGCTCCCACCCTCCTTGTAGCGGCAAATCCCGGGAGGGTTTTTTCGCCTTTTACCTCCCGATCTGAGGGACTGTGGGCGGTTCAGTTTCCGACAAGAAGGAGATGGGGGCATTCAAGGGGGTCAGGATACCAGACGGTTGATCTGTGGCGGGATGGCGCCGTGGAGATATCCCGTTCAAAAAAGGGATGGTGCTTGAAGGCGTTTTTAAGTGGGAAAAAAGGTATGGTTAACACCTTCAAGCTCATTCGGGATTGGCGCACCTGAGGGGGGGTACCCCCCTGTTTTTCCAGCATGCCAGGCTCGATACATAATAAGGTTAGGTTGTGGTTTCAAGTAAGGTCAGGGCGAGAACGGCATGATAGGTATCTTGAAGGGAGGGAAGCCCCTTTGGTGCCCTGGCAAACCCTCCGTTCGAACTCTGACAGTGTGTGATAAAGCGGCGGCACGTTTCAGTGTATCTTGGTGTATATCCCAGGGTGCGGGAAATAATAATCCCTGATAGGAGATGCTCCAGGAAGGAGGGGGCTGTGTCGGGGACGTTCAGAAAACCATGAATCGGGTTTTCACATGCCTGGAGAAATTTTATGACACCAAGAGGTGAAACGGAATGTTTCAGTTTGTCCAGGCATGTGACGGCGTAGGAGGTGCATAGCAGGGTGGAGAAGGGAGACCCGAACCCTCTGTCCTTGTTTTGGTATGAGAGGATAAATTCGACTATTGGTTCACGTCTTTGTGGGGATATTTGGATGCCAAGCTTGTCACACAGGTCGGTCAGGAGATTGAGACGCCTCAGTTGTGTTTCCAATGTAGCGTTCTCCACAGGGAAACGGCGAATGAGTGTTCCAATGTAAGGGCGTGGGTCAAACGATGGGGATTCATTCATGAATCCGAGCCCGCGGATGGCGTAGAAGGCTTGATAGAGGTTGTCGTAAGTCCCATCGCTTTTCTGGCTGCTTTTCAGAAAACGGCGGGTGACCGACGAGTCTACTGTTTTTCCCAGCAAGTTGAGGATGGCAAGGGCGAAGTAAGTGTCAGACCCATTGGGTTCTTCCAGACGATAAAAACAGAACCCTCCTGAATGGCACTGGCAACTAAGGACATATTGAAAGGTACGATCAATCAGGGTTTTATCAGGCAATGGCGACCTCCCTTCCCGCTTTCGGGCCAGAAGTCATCAGCCTGTCGGCGTTTACGGCGGACTTCATCGCCTTTATGATGGATACGGTTGATATTTATCGCATGGGGGGCTGTTTTTCAAGGAATTATCCCCAAGCCTCTATGGGTTTTTCGCGTCGGGGGCGGTTGACTTTTAGGTGTGGTCATGTAAGTTTCAGGCGAAGGAGGTATTGTGATGTCTGAAAAGATTAAGTTCTGCCGGTTTGACCATAAGGGTGAAAGAGGTTGGGGAATTGTTATTAACGATCAGGGAATTCAGCGGATAGAGGGAGATCCCTTCCAAGGATATGCGGAAGGGACTGGAAGGCTTGCCTTGCCGGATGTTCGGCTCTTGCCCCCGTCGCTGCCGAGCAAGATCGTTGCCCTTGGCCTAAATTACAGGGACCACGCGGAAGAGGTCAAATTGAAACTTCCTGAAGAGCCCCTGTTGTTTATCAAACCATCGACAGCGGTCATTGGGCCGGGTGACCCGATTGTGATTCCCCCCATGTCCCAGCGGGTGGATTATGAAGGTGAATTGGGTGTGGTGATTGGGAAGCGGGTGAAAAATGTTGATGTGGCCCGGGCTGAAGAAGCCATCGCGGGTTATACCTGTTTTAACGATGTAACGGCGCGCGATCTTCAATACAAAGACAAGCAGTGGACCCGCGCCAAATCCTTTGATACCTTTGCCCCCATGGGGCCCTGGCTTGTAAAGGGCCTGGATCCCTCGAATCTCGCTTTAACGACAGAGTTGAACGGCAAAGTGGTCCAGTCTACCTCAACGACTCAGCTTATTTTCCCTGTTGAGCAAATTGTTTCCTTTATTTCCCAGGTGATGACCCTGTTGCCGGGTGATGTGATTGCCACGGGGACCACCTCCGGCATCGGCCCCATGGAACCGGGCGACCGGGTGACCGTGACAATTGAAGGTATTGGTTCTTTGACAAATCCTGTGGTGAAGGCTTAGATTGATTCCTCTGCCCGAAAAGGAAAAGGAGATTTTGAAGGAGGTTCAGGGGGACCTTCCCCTCGTGCCGCGCCCTTACGCCGAGGTTGCGAAAAGATTGGGCCTGACCGAGGGGGATGTTCTTGACATTATTGAGGGGTTAAAAGCAAGGGGAATCATCCGTCGGATGGGGGTGATCCTTCGTCATCGGAAGGCGGGGTTGAAGGCAAATGCTATGGGGGTCTGGAGTGTCCCGGAGGCTGATATTCAGCGTATTGGCCGTATGATGGCAGAAGACCCTGGGGTGACCCATTGTTATCAGCGGGACCCCATTGCGCATTGGCCGTACAATCTTTACACCATGATCCACGGGGAGACCGAGGAGGATTGCGAAGCCATCGCGAAGAGGCTTTCCGAAAAGACAGGTATCCAGACTTACCGCCTCCTCTTTAGCACGCGTGAATTTAAGAAGGAAAGCCTTAAGATCTTCACGTGACAAAACGACGAATCAAACGAGATGGACGGGATGGGTAATTTTGCCCTATTTCGCTAGGCCTTTTAGAAGCTGTTAAAATAATTGGAGGAATTATCATGAAACTGGACACATCCATTGCCTTGATGGAGCGCGCGAGGAAGATTATCCCTGCGGGGGTGAACAGCCCCGTTCGGGCCTATCTGTCAGTGGGGGGACACCCGCCTTTTATCAGGGAGGCAAAAGGGGCATATATCACCGATGTGGATGGTAACACCTACATCGATTATGTGGCCTCATGGGGGCCCATGATCCTTGGCCACGCCCACCCAAGGGTTGTAGAGGCGTTGAATGATGCGACACGGCGGGGGACGAGTTATGGGGCACCGACACCGCTTGAGGTGGAGATGGCGGAGGAGATCGTAGCGGCGGTTCCTTCCATGGACTGGGTGCGGATGGTCAGTTCAGGAACGGAGGCTACCATGAGCGCCCTGCGCCTGGCCAGGGGATACACGGGGCATAACAAGATCATAAAGTTCGAGGGGTGTTATCACGGCCACGTGGACAGCCTTCTCGTCAAAGCGGGGTCTGGAGGCATGACCTTCGGCACGCCTGATAGCGCTGGGGTCCCACAGGGGCTGGCGAGGGAAACCCTTGTCGCAAGGTACAACGACCTCACGTCTGTGGAGGAGCTGTTCATGAACTATCCAGGAGAAATCGCGGCTGTTATTGTGGAACCCATTGCGGGGAATATGGGGATGATACCACCCGGAGCCGGTTTTCTTGAGGGGTTGAGAGACATGACGCGGAAGAATGGGGCCCTGCTGATCTTTGACGAGGTGATCACCGGGTTTCGCGTAGGTCTCTCCGGTGCGCAGGGGTTGTATGGCATTGATCCGGACATGACCTGCCTGGGGAAAATTATAGGCGGGGGTCTCCCCGTAGGGGCCTTTGGGGGAAAGTCAGACATCATGAAGGCGATTGCGCCGCTGGGTCCTGTGTATCAGGCGGGAACCCTGTCCGGAAATCCCCTGGCTGTTACAGCTGGTCTTACCACCCTGAGGATTTTGAAGGAGGAGGGGGTGTATAAACAGTTGGAGGAGAAGGCGGCCTATCTCGCTAAAGGTGTTAAAACGGCGTTCAAGGACGCGGGAATTTCTATTCAGTCTCACCGAGTAGGGTCCATGTTTTGTAACTTCTTTACCGACACACCCGTGAGAGATTACGACACGGCCAAGGCGAGTGATACGGGCCTCTTTGGGAGGTATTTTACCGGAATGTTGAATGAGGGGATTTATATGGCTCCCTCCCAGTTTGAAACGGGATTTGTTTCCCTTGCCCATACAAGGGAGGACCTGGACCGGACTATCGAAGCGGTGTCGAAGGTGCTGAGAGGACTGTGAACGGGGGGGCGGCCTCGAGGCGGCAGATGGAACCATGAATCTCAAAATGCCAGGATCGAGGAAATGGGTTGACCTGGTCTCGAAGTACGGAACCATCGGCCTGGAAATGGGGATCTGTGTCTTTCTGGGGGTCTTGTTCGGGGCCTACCTCGACAAGTTTTTCCATACTGAGCCGTGGCTGACGATTCTTTTTACCCTCTTTGGCCTTGTGGCGGGTTTTAAAAGCCTGTTCAGGCTGGCCAGGGAATTGATGCAGGAGGAGGATAAAAAAAGAGATGATGGGAATGAAGAAAAGTAAGAAGGAAAAAGAACCCGAGGCTGAGTCTCCCAAACCTCTGCCACCGGAAGAGGCCCTGGCCATGATCAAAGTCCAGGAACAGCGGCTCAGGCGAATCCAGTTTTTGGGAATTGGATATGGGGTACTCTTTCTCGGCCTTGGAGGGTTTATTTTCCGCTCATTTCCCATCATCCTGGGGATTTTTCTCGGCGCCTTGATTGTGGTGGCGAACTTTTTCTGGCTGACACGGCTGGTACGCCGGGCATTCCTGACGAAGAAAAAGCCGTCCAAAAGGTTTTTTGTAAAATTTGGCTTGAAATTTTTTTTGCTTTTGGCTATAGTGACCCTCGTGATTTATTTCACACCGGTGAATCCCGTGGCCTTTCTGGCGGGGTTGTCGGTGTCGGTTTTCGGCATCATGACGGACGGGGTCATCGGGGTGTTTAAAAAGGAGCGTTGAGGGGGAGGCATAATGGAACATGGTGGGCTTTTTTATTACCAGTTTATCCCGGGGCTGAACAGGCTTCCGATGCAGGTCGGGAACGCTGTTCTGGTTTCTTTAGTCCTGATTGTTCTCTTTTTCCTGGGGTATCTAAACCTGAAGAAAAAGGGGGATGATGTTGTGCCGGACAAACATTTCACCCTCCTCAATTTTATGGAGCTTCTGGTTGAGATGAGCCTTAAACTCATTGAGGATAATATGGGAAGGGTGGGAAAATCCCTTTTATACATCCTCGGTTCTCTGATTATTTTTATCCTGTTTAACAACCTGTCCGGTCTGGTTCCCGGGTTTGCCCCATCAACCAGCAACCTCAATACGACCCTCGCCTTGGCCCTGACGGTCTTTTTCCTCTACCAGTTTTATGGATTCAAGGTCCACGGTCTGAAGTATCTCAAACACTTTACCGGGCCCTTTCTGTGGCTGGCGCCCCTGATGTTTCCCATTGAGATCATCGGACACCTGGCGCGTCCCATGTCGCTGTCCCTCCGTCTATTTGGAAACATGATGGGAGACCATCTTGTTTTGGGAATCTTTTTTCTCCTTGTCCCTCTGGTCGTTCCTCTCCCCATTATGTTCCTGGGTATCTTCGTGTCGGTGGTCCAGACCCTTGTCTTTGTCCTGCTTTCCATGGCATATTTCTCCGGCGCCATCGAGCAGGAAGACGAGGGGGGGCATGAGATTGAAGCGACGGTGGAAGTGACCGGTGAAGTTGCATGATATTGAGAAGTGTTGGTGGTTTTAAGGTATAGGCGGATGAATATACCTGTTCTAAAAAACTGAAGGCAGGCGGTTTCTGGAGGTCTTCCCGAGCCGTCGAGTGAAAGGAGGTGAAACCTATGCTGAAGAAACTCTGGTTAATGGCGGGTGTGATTTTCGGTTCTGTATTTTCCTTTGCCGTGGTGGCTATGGCAGCGGAGGGGAGCGTAGCCGGTCTTCCCCCACAGGTCAAGATGTGGATTGCCATCGTAGCGGGGTTTGGTATGGCGATTGCCACGGTAGGCGGCGCGATCAGTCAGTCGCGCGGCATCGTATCGGCACTGGATGGCATTGCCCGGAATCCATCCGCGTCGGGACAGATGGTCACCCCGATGATTATCGGTCTCGCGCTGATCGAATCCTTGGTTATCTACACCCTGGTAATTGAGTTGCTGCTGGTTTTCAAATTGTAATCATGACTTGCAGGCCGTGCCAAGCGGCTATCTTTGATTGTATCGTAGCGTAAATGTGGGCAGGAATAACTCCTGCCCCTTTTGTTTGGGTGAAACTGTGGTTATCTATATGGTTTTAGAAGGGAAAATCCAAAACCTGCAACACCAGCAAGCCCAATGGCGCCGCCGGTGACGAATGTAACCGTAAGGCTTACATATTGAGCGGATGCACCTGCGAGCAGGGGGCCGATAATCATCCCCATACTGTGAAACAGGACAAAGAGGCTCATGAGGGAACCCATTTCGCCTATTTTCTTTCCCTCTTCCACTGTCAAGGCCGTCAGGGCGGGCATGGCGATACCGCCGGAGATGCCAAGGAGGAGATTTACGAGGAATATTTCCGTAAAATTCCGGGTAAAGGGGATCATACACAGGGCGCTGGCTGCCATAATCCCTCCTGCGCTGATGAACCATCCCTTGGCGAAGCGGTCGGCAAGGCGCCCGAAGGGGGTTTGAAGCAGGGTGGCGACAAGGATGTTGAGAGAGATAAGCAGACCGATCTGGGAGCTTGAGAGCTCCAGGATGTTGTCTCCGAAGATGGGAAGGAAGGCCCAGGTGACCCCGATACCGATGGAAAAACAGAGCCGGTAAAAAAAGGTGCCCTTTAGGATTCTCGGCCTGAAGAATTGACGATAGCCCCTTTGGGTTGTAGCATGTTCCCCTGTGTTCTTTTTCTCGGGCAGGAAGAAAAGAGAGAGAAGAAAGCCCACAAAACTGATAAACCCCATGGTGTAAAAACTGCTGTTAATCCCAAAGGCGTCTTTCACAATGCCGCCCAGGATAGGGCCTGTGGCCAGTCCCCCGTAAAAGAAGAGATTGAAGATACCCATGTACGTGCCTTCTTTCCCGCCGGGGGTGATTTCTCCCATGTATGCCAGCGCAATGGGGATGACCATGGCAGCGGCAATTCCCTGGATGGTGCGTGTCAGGATGAGAAGCGGGATATTTGCGGAGGCAATGTATCCGATGGAGGTCAGGGAGAAAAGAAACAGGCCCGAGGCAATAAATATTTTCCGCCCCTTTCTGTCAGAAAGTTTGCCGATAAGGGGGAGGAGAAACGTTCTTGAGATGGAAAAAGAGGCAAAAACCAGTCCGATGGCCATGCCTGTGGCTCCGGTCTGCTGGGCATAGAGGGGGAGCAGTGGGGCGACAATACCCATCCCCAGCATGGCCGAGAAGATAGCCATACACAGGGCGATGAAGATTTTCTTTTGAATTTCGTTCATCTTTCCGTAGAAAACGTCCGGCGCATTAGGAAACGCCGGACGTCATGGAATTTCAATGTGAATTCGTTTCTCTTGCTAAAGATCAGATCGGATCTTTTCTGCTACCATGTCCCCTACCTGCTGGGTGGTAGCCCCCATTTTCCCCGCGGAAAGGCTCTTCAGGTTGGGGATAATGGCCTGGACCGCTTTCTCCACCACGTCCGCCGCCTCACTTTCTCCCAGGTGGTCCAGCATCATGGAGGTGGCGGAGATGGCCGCCAGGGGATTAATCACCCCCTTGCCGGCATATTTGGGCGCCGATCCTCCGATGGGTTCGAACATGGAAGTTCCCTCCGGGTTGATGTTGCCGCCCGCTGCGATTCCCATCCCACCCTGGATCATGGCCCCCAGATCGGTGATGATGTCTCCGAACATGTTATCCGTGACGATCACATCGAAGGTTTCCGGGTTTTTGACCATCCACATGCAGATGGCATCCACGTGAGCGTAATCGGTTTTGACGTCCGGATAGTCTTTGGCCACCTCGTTGAAGGTCCGCAGCCACAAATCGAAGGCGTAGGTTAGGACATTGGTTTTCCCGCACAAGGTTAGTTTCTTTTCCCGATTCCGTTTACGGGTCAGCTCAAAGGCGTAGCGGATGCATCGTTCTACCCCCTTGCGTGTGTTGATGGATTCCTGAATCGCGACCTCGTCAGGGGTTCCCTTTTTGAGGAAACCGCCTGAACCGGTGTATAATCCCTCAGTGTTTTCACGGATGACGACAAAATCAATATCCTCTGGCCCCTTATTTTTTAGCGGCGTATCCACTCCTTCATAGAGCTTGATAGGGCGTAGATTGATATACTGGTCGAGGCCAAACCTCAGTTTGAGGAGAATGCCTGTTTCCAGAATGCCGGGGGCGACGTCAGGATGCCCGATGGCTCCCAGCAGAATCGCGGGGAATTTTTTTAAAGCTTCCAATGCCTTATCAGGTAAGGTTTCTCCTGTTTTTTTGTAATGCTCGCCGCCATAAGGGAAATGTTGATATTTGAGAGAAAATCCAAAGCGTTCGGACACGGCGTTTAGGGCCTTGATCCCTTCATTGATGACTTCAGGACCCGTCCCATCTCCGGGAATGACTGCGATTGAATAGGTTTTTTTGTTCATACTGTCTCCTTTCCTGTTTCGATAACCGTAAAAAGGTCCGATCTTGAAATGGTCCCTTTCCGCACAATCCGTGGGGTTGTCCCCGTAATATTTAGGAGGGTGGAGGGAGTTGCTGAAGTTTTATATCCCTCCGTGATAAGTAGGTCAACCCGGTTGGCAAAAATTTCCCTAATTTCCTCCGGATCACGGGCCTGGTTTTCGGGGGCTCCGGAGAGGTTTGCACTGGTGGAGGCAAGCAGGAAACGCCGATGTTCAAAAAGGGCACGAACAAAGGGATGAGGGGAGACACGGACAGCCAGCGTGTGCTTCCAGGCAATCTGGGTCAAGGGGGATTTTTCAGGGATAGGGATAATCAGCGTCAGGGGGCCCGGCCAGAAATGTTCCATCAGGCTCCTGGCGACAAGAGAGATGGGAACCTCCTGTTCCTCAAGGAAGAGAATGTCTGGAATGAGGAAAATCAGGGGCTTTTCCTTTGGCCGTTGTTTGATTTCATATACTTTATCGAGCGGATGGTTGGGCGCAAACGGGTCACAACCAATGCCGTAGAGGGTCTCTGTCGGGTAGATGATAAGGCGGCCCTCCGAGAGGTCTTTGGCAATCCCGGCGGTCTTTTCGGGGTTTTTGAGGAGGGTTTTGAGCTTAAGAACTTGGATCGCGCTTCCTCTCGAGGGATTTTTTCACGGTTTCCCCATCCACAAGGACCTTTTTTGCCATCTCCTTTCGGAAACGAATCAGGGCCTTTTTGAGCGTGGTGTTTTCGATGGCCAGAATCTGCAGGGCGAAATAGACGGCGTTTTTCATTCCCGCCTTGCCGATGGCCATGGTGGCCACAGGAATGCCTCCCGGCATCTGAACGGTGCTCAACAGGGCGTCGAGGCCAAAGAGCGCGGAGGAGGGCACAGGAACACCGATCACTGGAAGGAGTGTGTGAGACGCGACAACCCCCGCAAGGTGCGCGGCAGCCCCCGCCACGGCGATAAAGACTCGCCCGCCGTTTCCTTCGAATGCTTGAACAAAGGCGCGAACGGCGTCAGGGGTCCTGTGGGCGGATAGCACCCTGAATTCGTAAGAGATGTTAAAGTCTTCAAAGATACGCAGGGCGTCTTCTGCGACGGGGAGATCGCTTTTGCTTCCCAAGATAACGGCGATCAGCGGTTTAGACATGGCTGTCCTCCTAAGAGGTTGTTTCCCGTTGAATCCCTTTCAGGCCGATATCCTTGCGAAAGGTCATCCCCTCAAAGTGAATGGAAGAAATGGCCTGGTACGCCTTATCCCGACAGGCTTTCAGTGAAGTATCCAGGGCCGTGACGCCCAAGACCCGCCCGCCGTTCGTGACGATTTCGCCCCTCTCGTTTTGTGTGGTTCCGGCGTGGAAGACCTTGACGTCCTTTTGCCCCTCAAGGGTTTCCAGGCCTGTAATAGGTTTGCCTTTCTCATAATGACCCGGATATCCCTTTGAGGCGAGGACGACACAAAGGGCGGAACCAGGATTCCAGGAGAGCCTGGTCTTGTGAAGCTGACGGCTGTGTAGATCGAGAAAGGTCTCTGCGAGGTCTCCTTCCATCCGGAAGAGGATGGGCTGGGTTTCAGGATCTCCCATGCGGACGTTGAATTCAAGAACATAGGGGGTTTCATCGGAAATCATCAAGCCCGCGTAGAGGATTCCACGGTAGGGAGTCCCTCGCTCGTTCATCTTTTCGATGACCGGCTTGATGACGCTTTTCATGACCCTTTCGTGCATGGCCGGGTCGATAACGGGGGCGGGGCTGTAGGCCCCCATCCCACCTGTGTTGGGGCCCGTGTCACCGTCATAAATTGCCTTGTGGTCCTGGGACGAGGCGAGCGGGAGGATGGTTTCTCCATCCGTCATAACGATAAACGAGGCCTCTTCGCCCTCGAGGAATTCCTCGAGAACCACACGGTTTCCTGCCTCCCCAAAGGCCTTTTCCTCCATAATCCTTCGGACGGCCCTTTCAGCCTCTTCGCTATCCTGAACAATAAGAACCCCCTTGCCGGCCGCTAACCCGTCTGCCTTGACGACGAGGGGATAGCTTTCCCCCGCGAGGGCGTTGAGGGCGTCGCCGGGATTGTCAAAGATTTTGAAATCGGCGGTCGGGACCCCGGCCGATTCCAAGATTTCCTTTGTAAAGGCCTTGCTCCCTTCTAATTGGGCGGCGGCCTGGCTGGGACCGATGGCTGTAAGTCCCGCTTCGGTAAACCGGTCCACAATCCCTTCTACAAGGGGAGCTTCCGGACCCACGACTGTCAAACCGATTTGCTTTTCCTTCGCGAGGGTTAGAAGCCCTTTGATGTCCGTGGGCGAAACAGGCAGGCAGGTCGCTTCCGCCTGAATCCCTGCGTTGCCTGGTGCACAGAAAATCTCCTTTATGAGATCACTCTGTTTCAGCTTCCAGACAAGGGCGTGTTCCCGGCCACCCCCGCCGACAACGAGTGCGTTCATGGTTCCCCCTATTAATGATAGAAATGTCGGTATCCGGTAAAGACCATTGCCATGTTGTGCTCGTTGGCTGCCTCGATAACCTCCTTGTCCCGAACCGATCCGCCTGTTTGCACGATGGCTGTGACCCCCGCACTGGCTGCTACATCAACGGCGTCCCGAAAGGGTATCAGGGCGTCGGAGGCCATGCAGGTGCCTTTGACTTCTAGTAGTGCCTTTTCAATCCCGAAACGCGCAGAGTCGACTCGGCTCATCTGACCGGCACCCACCCCGACAAGCTGCTCCGAATTGGTATAGACGATGGCATTGGATTTTACGTGTTTGCATACCTTCCAGCCAAGCTTCATGGCAAGGATTTCTTCGTCGGAAGGGGTCCGCTTGGTGACGGTCTTGAAGGTTTCAATATCCAAGGAATGGCTGTCACGTTCCTGAAGCAGAAGTCCCCCTACAACCTTCCTGAGGTCAAAAAGGTCTTTCCTCTGGGGTGTGTTAAAGGGAATCCTCAAAATTCTTAGGTCCTTCTTTTTCGAGAGGATTTCCAGGGCGTCTTCAGTGTAGTCCGGCGCGATGAGCACCTCGACAAAGTGCTTTATTAGGGCCTCCGCTAATTCCGGCGTCACCGGGCGGTTGAGGGCGATAATCCCACCGAAGGCGGAAACCGGGTCACAGGCCAGGGCCTTTTTATAGGCGTTTAAGACATTTTCCTCCCTGTCGATGGCAACCCCGCAGGGATTGGCATGTTTGATAATCACACAGGTTGTTTCATCGAATTCCTTGGCGGTAGAAAGGGCGGCATCAGCGTCCATGATGTTGTTGTAGGAGAGGGGCTTGCCTTGAAGGCTCTGTGCGGTGGCGATGGAGGGTTCATCCACCGTTGGGTCTGCATAAAAGCTTCCCTGCTGATGGGGGTTTTCGCCATACCTCAGGATGGATGCCCGTTTGAAGTTTAAATGCAGGATTTCAGGGAAGGGAGTTTCGGGATAACAGATGCGATCGAGATACGTCGAAATCAGCGAATCGTACCGCGCGGTAAAGGCAAAAACCTTCTGGGCGAGCCGCATACGGAACGGGTCGGAAACGTTTTTCTTGTTTGATTTTAATTCCGCAAGAATGGGTTCATAGTCGTTCGGATCGATGACCACGGTAACGAACCGATAGTTCTTCGCAGCGGACCTAAGCATGGTGGGTCCCCCGATGTCGATATTCTCGATAGCCTCTTTTAGAGAGCAGTCAGGTTTCTTGATAGTTTCCTCGAATGGGTAGAGATTCACGACAACCATGTCGATGGGGGAGATGTCATGTTCCTTCATGGTTTTAACATGTTCAGGGTTGTCGCGCAGAGCGAGTATCCCCCCGTGGATCTTTGGATGAAGCGTTTTAACCCTTCCATTCATAATCTCCGGGAATCCTGTATAATCCCCAATTTCGATGACGGGGATTCCGTTTTTTCTGAGCATTGCCGCGGTTCCACCGGTGGAGATAATCTCAATATCCATTTCGGCAAGCGCCTTTGCGAATGGAACAATACCTGTTTTGTTTGAGACACTTATCAGCGCCCTTTGAATTTCAGCCATGATACTCCTCTCTTTTTTATTCGTTGGTTAGTACCCAAGGGGTTCACTTACGATGACAACAAGAATTTGAGTCAGGGAGGGACGCCATTCAAGGATGGTAACAGCCCTGCAAATCCGATAGGGGCTGTGGCAGTCTGTGCATTTACCAGTTTTGGCACAGGGAGTTGGGATGGACAGCCTTCTGGCGTTGGTGGGGGAGGCGACGTTTTTGATACGATAGAAGGCAGCGTCCAAAGTCTCAACGATCTTATTGATGCCGGCTACAAGAATGACCCGCTCCGGTCCGAAAATCATGCTGCTGACGCGGTTCCCGATGCCATCAATATTGACCAGTCTCCCATCCGTGATGAGGGCGTTCGTACCGCTCAGGAAGATGTCCGATTGCATCTGGAGTTTCCGAGTCTTCAAAATTTCCTCTTTCGAAAGATTGGGGACCCAGTGGTCATACACGGTTTGCCCCCGTTCCTTGAGTGTCTCGAGGATCCCCAGTTCACGGATGCTGATGGAGCCTCCCACACCCACCGTGTCATCAGCGGCGATTCGGTCAAGGACAACCTGCCGGGCCGCCGTTTTATCCAGTACCCAGAGGGCTTCAAAGTCACGGGATTTGAGGGCTTGCACAACATTATCCAGCCTTTCACGGGTGACAGGTCCTATCATTTTCCCCTCCTTGGTTTGGGGTGTCTCCGTTTCTTTTTCTTCTGACGTTCTCTGTCATGGAGTAACTTGTTGATGGCCTCCAGCAGGGTGTCGTACTGAACAGGTTTCTGAATATACTGGAAGGCGCCGAAATAGAGGGATTCCAGAAAGGTATCCATATCCCCGTACCCGGTAATCATGATGACACCCACGTCTATTCCATCCTGGTGTACCTGTTTGAGAAAGGTTAGGCCATCCATCTCTTCCATCCGAATATCTGAAATAATAACGTCAAAGGGCTTGGATTTGTCTATAACCTGAAGGGCTTCCTTCCCGTTTCCTGCAGTTTCTATTTCAAAACCATCCTTTTTAAGGAGCTTCTTGAGCTTTTTGACAAGCTTGACTTCATCGTCGACAATCAGGATTCGAGACACCTGAATTCCCCTTTTATCCATCACTTTTGACACGGGAGCGCACGTTCTCTTGTATCACATCTTTACCTGTTTTGTCACGTCTGGGTTTATGCTCAACGGCGGGGAGAATAATAATAAACTTCGTCCCCCTTTCCGGCGCGCTTTCAACTTCGATGCTGCCACCCGCGCGGCTGATGATGCTGTGGACGATGGAAAGTCCAAGGCCCGTTCCGTTGGGACCCTTCAGGGTGAAAAAAGGTTCGAAGATGTGGGGAAGGGCCTCAGGTGAAATGCCTTTTCCCGTGTCGGCAATGATGATTTCCACGACCTTGCCCCAGGGGTGACTCAGACGTTCTTCCCTTGAAGGCAACTGATAAAATGTATCGAAATCGAGTACCTTCTCCGTGGCATGGATAGTTATTTTCCCTTCTTTTCCAATGGAATCGGCGGCGTTATGTATAAGATTCATGAAGACCTGAAGCATTTGATCCGAATAAACCCGTACCATGGGGAGGGAGTTTGGTAGGTTGATACTCACGCCTACCCCCCTTTCCCTGAGATTTTTGATGAGAAGTTGCAGCATTTTGTTCCTCAGGACCCGTTTCAGGGAGGCTTGGCGTTTCCGCTTGGACTGGGGGCGGGAAAAAGAGAGAAGCTGGTCCACTATCCGTGCGATTCTTTTGATCTCTTCGTCCATGTCCTCAATCTCTTCTTTGAAATCCGGGTCGTCCGGACCAGACCTGCGAAGAAGTTTTAGAGAAAATTGAAGGGTGGAAAGGGGATTGTTAATCTCGTGGGCAATCTGAGCCACGAGTTGTCCAATAGCCGCCATCTTTTCGGACTGGTACAACCTGTCTTCAAGACGCTTCAGACGGGTATGGTCCCGATATACGGCCGTGATGGCAATCACATCGCCCCGGCTGTTCAGGATGGGGGAAGCCGAGACATAAAGATCAAGGGTTTGCCCCTCCTTTCGGCGCCGTTTTGTCTCATAAGGCGGGAAGGCCTTTTTTGCCTTAATGGTTTCCATGACCTTTGTGATGCGGTCCTTGTCCTCGGGAAATACCTCCAGGATGTTTTTCCCGATCACCTGGTTTGCTTCCCATCCAAAGATGCGCGTGAAAGCCGGGTTGACATACCGGATTTTTCCGTCAAGGTCATTTCTCAGGATGGCATCCGAGGAATTTTCGATATAGGATTCCAGTTGCTGCTTTGAAATAAGAATCTCACGACTGATATTGGCGGTTTGTTCCGCCACAATGCGCCGGCTCCGGTTCTTGAAGTAGGTATAAAGGAAAACGGAAAAAAAGATGACAAAGAAACCGGTAAGTGTCATCCCCTTGTTTCGGAATTCAGACAGTTGAACCTCGATGCGGTTTTTGGGGATTCCGGCGATAAACCAGCCTTCATGCCGGTCTAAATGAAAGGGATGCGCTCCAACAAGCAGAGCTTTGCCACTGAAAGGAAACACCTTTTTTTCGAAGGGGATAGGGAAGGCGGTGGTCAGGACCCGTTGTTTGAACTGGGTGTCCATGTACAGGGCCTTTTGGCCCTGATTGGTTTTGAAAACCAGCCAAAGATGCCGGCATTCGAATCCCTGATAGACGGAAATGAATTTGCGGAGGAAATCTTCAAAGGACCCTACACACCAGAAAATGTATTGGGATGAGGGCGGTTTTTTGACTTGGCGTAAAAAGAGTATGAGCTGATGATTGAAAAGGACCTTGATAATAGATGGTTCCTTTTCCGTGACATGTAGTCCGGAAAGGATATCTCTGATATTAAAGGGGGGGGGAGAGTGTTTGGGGTAATTGACGAGAATTTTTCCATCTGCTCTGGAAAGCCCGGCCCACTTAACGATGTCTCGGTTCGTTTTGACAAATGATTGCAGGAGCGGTTTGACGTCTCGAATCCGCCATCTGGGTCTGTGTTCAAGAAAAGAGATGATAATCTGTTGCCCGTTTCTGATTTCATCGAAGGCATACGCGATGGAAGTAGCTCCAAGATGGGCGACGAGCCGGGCCTGGAGAAGGTGTTGCTGAATGACCCGCTTCTTTTCCGCGACGAAGATGGAGTTACCTAGGTAGGCAAGAATTGCGAAACTAAAACCCAGGGTAAAGAAATATTTGAGATATCTGAAAGGCCTTTTCCTGACACGTTTCTGCGCGGATGTTGAATTGGATGGATGGCCTGGTTTGGATGTGAGTTTGGGCATGCTAAAGGACCTCTGTCATATTACCCGGTGGGTTCGCAAAAAGGCGAAAGGCAAGAAGAGATAGAAAATAAAGGGCTGAAGACTGAGGGGCTGTCGCAAGCTCCAATCTTCAAATGAGGAATTCCCCGTAAAACGTAAATTGTAGAGTGTAGGGAGCTTAAAAAGCTACACCTTACATCCAATGCCTTACATCTCACATTTAATCCTTTCGTACCTTGAACTTGAGGAATTCTACGTTGCCTTTCATTTTTGCCTGGTTGAATCATACCTGCTCTGATAATGGGACGTTCCGTCTTTATAATTTTTCTTTTCCCCCATATTTTTAAAGGCTTGTTAGGATTGTGTCAAGAAGGTATTTTTTCAGGGGATGGTTTTGTGTTAAAAGAAAAGCTATGCGATCCGAGAAGGGGAAAGGGTTTTTCACCATGTGGGCCATGATTGTTCTTTCCGGGGGTCTCCTGACGCTTTCCTTCCCCCCTATTGGTCTTTACGGGCTTGTGTGGATTTCACTGGTTCCTTTTTTTATCCTGTTGCATCGGGAAACCTCGTACCGAAAAGGATTTCTTGCTGGTTTTTTTATGGGGTTAATGAACGTTTTGTCCACCATGTACTGGATAAGCGTGTCGGTTTATTGCTACGGTGGAATCCCTTTGTGGGGTGCTGCCGCCCTTACCCTTTTGTTTGTTCTGTACCTTTCTCTCTATTGGGGGTTGACGGGGTTTATTTTCGTTTTCATGGAACGGAGGAAATGTCTCTATTTGTTTCCCTTTGCTGCGGTACTCGTGGAATATATCAGAGGGCTTCCGCTGACTCGTTTCCCATGGGGAGGGGTAGAGATGGCCATTCCTCCCCATCTTGCCATTGCTCAGATTGTAGATGTGACGGGGATTTACGGTTTGGGTTTTCTCATTATTCTTGTCAATTTTGTTATTTACAGGGTCTGGTTCGATATCCGGGAAAGACGAATTGCCTCTGCAGTCAAACAGGGGGGGTTAGCAATTATTGTTTTCTCATTTGTGTGGGCTTACGGGTTCTTTCGGATACCGGAAATCCTCAGGGGGATCCCCTCTTGGACAAAAATGAAGGTATGCCTTGTTCAGCCGGATATTGATCAGTTAGTTAAATGGAGAAAATCGTGGAAAGTCAAGGGGCTGAAACGCTATATAATTATGTCAGAA
>JALTEW010000292.1 GCA_027073795.1 bacterium
GATACTTTTTTGGCGATGGTTTCAAGAACCACCAGGTCATCACGGGTAAAAGGTAAATCTCCGATTTTGTCCGTGGCATTAATTACACCAAAAGGCTCCCTCTGTATAAACAGGGGAGCTGAGATAAGAGAACGTGATTTATAAAACCATTTGCTCCTCAATCTTTCATCCAGCTCTTTTTCAGCATCTTTTATGATAAAGGGCCTGCCAAGTTCAAAAACCCTTCCGGAAATACCCTCCCCTACAGGAATTCTTGTATTATCTATTATCTCACTATCAAGCCCTTTTGCCGCCCGTATGTAAAGTGTTTTTGTCGGCTTATCAAAAAAAAGGATGGAAATCCGCTCGCAATCAAGAGAATTTGCCACAACCTCAAGGGTCTTTTCCAGAACTTGGTCCACAGAGTTAAAGGCACCAGACATCGATTCACTTATGGAATACATAACCGTAAGTTCTTTTATCTTTTCTGATAACCTACGATTAAGAATTTCAATTTCTTTTGTATGGGCCAACGCCTCCTTTAACATAGCGTTTTCTAAAAGAAGTTCCCTTTCGTGAATAATCTTATTCAGAATCAACTCAACTTGATCAAATTTAAAGGGTTTTGTTATAAAATCCGAAGCCCCTTCCTTCATACAACGGATGGCTATATCGATGGTTGGAAATCCTGTAATCATAACAACAGGTAATGTTGGATCCAAAGATTTAATTTCTCTGAGAAGCTCTATGCCATTCATTCTTGGCATTTGAATATCTGACAAAACGATATCCACATTTTCTTTCTTCTTTATGATGTCAAGAGCTTGTTCACCATTCTCCGCTGTCAAAACATCAAAGGTGCTATTTTCCCTTAAGATTAAACCAAGCATGGACCGTATGGAAGGGTCATCGTCAACAATCAGAATCCGTGCGTTCCCTCGATTGTCAAATAATTCCTGTGAAGGGATCAAGGAGTCGCGAAGAGCTTCTTCTTGCATAATTCAAATTCCTCTTTAGTGATAACGCCCTTCTCCAAAAGCTGGCTCAGCCTTTCCATTTCATCAAGCATCACAATACCTTCTTCCTCACCATTTTTCAGGTGAAAAGGGACATTGTTCCCAACCAGCCCATATTTATTTAAAACCTCCGCGCGAAGAACTTCCATCTCACCATCGCTGTCCGAAACATCAAGGGCTTCAATATCCTTTTCCATGACGGAAACAGATTCCTTGACTGTCTCTTTTAAACGCTGATGAGATTTCTTGAGGTGTTTAAGAAGCATGTCATTGCTTTTTATCAAGTGTATCTTATCAATGGCATTTCGGATGGTTACATCCAATTCAGCCAGTTTGAAAGGCTTCCGAATATAATCAAAGGCCCCCAATTTCAGGGCGTCTATAGCACTGTCAAGCGTTGCAAAACCCGTAATCATGATCACCTGAGTCCGTGGATTTTTCTCTTTGGTCTTCCTCAAAACCTCAAGGCCGTCACTCTCAGGCATCATCAAATCCGTGATGACAAGGTCAAAATCATTCACAGAAATTAAATTAATGGCCTCTTTTCCATCACTTGCGACGAAAACCTCATACCCTTTCTCTTTTAATAATTGCTTAAGAACCCTTAAAATTGAAATATCATCATCAACTACAATAACCGTCGTTTGTTCTGGAGCCACATTCGACATAAACAACCCTCTTTCAAATCGATTTTTCCCTTTTTTAGCAGAAAAATAAACAAAAAAAAAGCCCCTTAAAAACACGGAATATGGCACATGAGGCCAGTTACTTATCCCATCCTTGCAGAAAAATAGCAACAAGCCCCTATTTTCAGCGATATACTATACTGCTATGTAATAGTTTGTTAATAATATTAAGCTGTTACAAATCACACCAATCCGATTTTTCAACAAAGCACCACGCTAAACCATAACATGTTGAAATTACCGGTAAATTTTTCAAAAGCTACAAAAACAGAGCAAGACTACCTCCGGAAACATAGAAGAACACAAAAAGGGACTCCCTTCACCCATACTGAACCGGGCTGCGTTCTTACACATACCCGGTTTTTTGCCCAATAAGTTCTATCCTTCCTTTTTCTTTCTAACGATAGTCCTCTTTTCTTCGGGGATTGGAGGCGGAACAGATTCACCAACCAATTTTTTCACAGCACCAAAACGTGGCGGGCAGGATGCAAGACAGGTTCCACATTTTATACATTTCTCCTGATCGATGATATGAATCAGGTTTTTGTCACCGTCAATCGCCTCAACAGGACATCTCCTGCGGCAGGTCCCACAGGCCCGACACTTTTCCGGATCAATGTAGTACGAAGGTATTTCACTAAACAGGCTTTCTATCTCATCACTGGTGTAAAGATTATTATATTCCTCTACATTATCAAGATGTAACAAAAGCTTCTCTCTTTTCACAATCTTAATGTAGGGAATCAGTTTCGTAACCTCTTGAAGTTTAGATTTTAATTCGTTTTCATCCATTCCTTCGCTTGTGCCAAGAGGTCCCAGATCCTTTACCTTTGCAGTAAAGTCAGTTACAATTTGGGCGAACTGGATCCCTTCAGAAGCGGTTACCCATTGAAGCCTTAATCTTTCGGGATTTATCCCAATGTGCCCCAGCAATTTTCTGGTCAGATTCATCATGCTGACTGCATTGTAATTTCCCTCGGGGACATAATGGCATTCGCCAGGCCAGCAACTGCAGATAATTACCCCATCCGCGCCGCCTGAGAAGGCTCGGAGTATAAATGCCATATCAATTCTACCACCGCACATGAGGCGGATAATCCTAATTGCAGGGGGATACTGTAGCCTGGAAACTCCAGCTATATCAGCAGCGGCGTACCCTCACCAATGGCATAAAAAACCGACTATCTTCGGTTTGAACCCAAATCCTGTGCTCATTCTGATATCACTCCTTTTTATTCATCAGCGGATTCCTACATCTCTCCAATCGCTGCATCAATTTCACTAAACACCTCTTCATTATTAAAATGCTTCAGAGAAATAGCCGATGTTGGGCACACTGCGTTACAAAGGCCACATCCTTTACACAAGACAGGATTAACAACGGCTTTTTTACCCTGTCGTGTGTCATGAAGATCTATGGCGCCATACGTACATGCCTCGGCACATGCTCCGCAGCCCATACACCTCTTCTCTTCCACCTCGCAAACAGAACCGGAGACGGTCACGATGTCATGTGAGAGGAGAACCGCTACCCGGCCGGCAGCGCCATAAGCCTGGTTAATCGCCTCAGGTATATGCTTGGGATAATGCGCCGTCCCGCACAGGAAAATACCGTCTGTGGCAAAGTCAACAGGCCTTAATTTTACGTGCGCCTCCTTGAAAAACCCATCCGGTCCCAAAGAAACCTTGAACAAGTTGGCTATTTCATGACTTTCTGATGAGGGGATAACCGCGGCAGCCAAGGCAAGGGTATCTGTATCAATCGCAAGTTCCTTGCCTAAAATGGGATCGGTCACGGTAACCCTTAAAATGTTTTTACCACCTTCGTCCACAACCTCCACCTGGGGTTTGTCATCCGGCTCGTAGCGAATGAACTTAACGTCTCTCTCGGATGCCTCACGGTAATAATCCTCCCTGAACCCATAGGTCCTCATATCACGAAAGAGAATATAGATATCCATCTCGGGTTTTATCTCTTTTAGCTTCAAGGCGTTCTTGATAGCCTGGCTGCAACATACCCGACTACAGTAATTTCTTTCCTCATTCCTGCAACCCACACATTGGATCATCACAAGGGTCTGAGAATTCATCAACCTCTCTTCATGTTTGACGATTTGTTCTTCAAGCTCCAGGTAGGTCACAACCCTGTCATCTTTCCCGTAAAGGTATTCGGTGGGTTTATATTCATCAGCGCCAATGGCAATGACAGCAGCACCATGGTGTATCTCCCTGACCCATCCTTTAGATTCCACACTGGTTACAAAATTCCCGATGTAACCGGCAGCCTCCACGATAGTTGCATCGGTTAATACATGTATCAAGGGGTGCTGATAAACCTTTTGCACAAGATCGTGCAAATAGGCCTGAACATCCATCCCCTCTACGGTGTAATAAAGCCTTCGAGCCATTCCTCCCAGTTCTGCCTCTTTTTCTACCAGGTAAACCTCATGTCCCTGGTTGGCAGTGGAGAGGGCACACGTCATGCCAGCTATCCCTCCGCCCACCACTAACGCTGTCTTGTTGACCGGCAGTTCAATCTCCTGTAACGGTTCCAAGAGGGCAGCTCGTGCCACTGACATCCGGATGATATCCTTTGCCTTCTGTGTGGCTTCTTCCTTTTCTTTAGAGTGAACCCAAGAGTCATGCTCCCTGATATTAGCCATCTCCAGAAAATACTGATTAAGTCCTGCCTCCCGAACGGTGTCCCGGAACAGCGGCTCAAGAGTCAAGGGGGAGCAAGCAGCGATAACCACCCGATTGAGCCCTTTTTCCTTTATGATATCCGTTATCTCCTTGGCAGAGTTCGTAGCACACGAAAAAAGCTGTTCCTGAGCGTAAACAACATTGGGTAAGGTTAAAACATATTCAACGACGGAAGGGACATCTACCACGCTCCCGATATTGGCTCCACAGTGACACACAAAAACGCCTATTTTGGGTTCCTCTCCCGAGACATCCCTCTCAGGCGGATATACCCTTTCTTCTGTCAGTTTGCCTTGCCTATCTCTAAGAAGTTCACACGTAAGGGCACCCGCCCCACTGGCGGTAAAAACTGATTCGGGGATATCCAGAGGACCTTGGAAGGCCCCACTTACAAAAATCCCCGGGCGAGAGGTCTCAATAGGATTATGAGGATTGGTTTTACAGAATCTGTGAGAATTAAGTTCAATGCCGAACTTATTTACCAGAGTTTCCGCATCAGCGGGAGGGTTCAACCCAACGGATAATACCACCAGATCGAATTCTTCCTCTTTTACCCCTTCATCGGGAGTAGAATATCTTATGGTCACATTCTTGGTTTCCGGGATCTCCTTTCCTATGGATACGTAGCTCCTTATAAATCGAACCCCGGGAAGGGCTGCTGCTCTCTGATAGTATCGCTCAAAATCCTTGCCATAGGATCGAATATCGTTATGAAATACCGTGCACTCTGCCTCCTCGTCATGAACCTTTGCCAGGATTACCTGTTTCTGTGTATAGGTGCAACACACGGCGGAACAATACGTGTTGCCTCCTTCAATGACCTGTCTGGAGCCGACACATTGAATCCAGGCTATCTTTTTTGGAGGTTTTCCATCTGATGGGCGTAGTATCTCACCACCATAAGGGCCTGTGGAACACGTTATTCGTTCAAAATCAAGGCTGGTTACCACGTTCTCCATCGTTCCGTATCCATAATCACCCCTCACCTTGGGGTCAAAGGGCTCATAGCCCGAAGCCAGAACAATTGCCCCTACATTTATTTCTACCTTCTCCGGCTTTTGACTAAAATCTATGGCTTTATTCTCACAGACGCTTTCACAAATAAGGCATTTCTTTTCCTTCAGGTAGAGACACGCATCAGGGTCTACATACGTAACAAGGGGGACAGCCTGCTCGAAGTATATATGAATAGCTTTATTCGATGACAAGTCTTGATTGTATGGATCAGGCACCGTGACAGGGCAGTATTTTACGCATGTATTACAACCCGTACATACGTCCTCTATAATATATCGAGGCTTCCTGATCAGGGTAACGTTAAAATTCCCCGCTTCCCCCTCAACTTTGTCAACTTCTGTATAGGTTAGAACCTCTATATTGGGATGCCGGCCGACCTCGACCAGTTTGGGTGCCAGAATTCACGTGGAGCATTCGTTGGTGGGAAAGGTCTTGTCAAGCTGGGCCATGTGGCCGCCAATAGAGGGAGATTTTTCAACCAGATAAACCTTATAGCCGGCAGTAGCGAGATCAAGAGAGGCCTGTACACCACTGATCCCTCCACCGACAACCAAAACATCACCAAAATTGTTGCCTATAGGAAATTTAAAAAGCTGTCCTTTAATTAATTCTTTTTCCATTACGTTATGCCCTCATCAGGTTTCTTCATTTCCCGAAATCACTTCCTGAATAACTTCTGTGATGTCTTTTATCTTTAAGACATCCTCATATTCCATGGTTAGCCTACTGTCCTCGAAATTCGTGATACAATACGGACAGGCGGTAACCAGTTCCTCAGCTCCAGTGTCAACAGCCTGCTTCAACCTAAGGTCAGAAAATCTCTCGTTTTTAGGGGTCTCCATCCAGATCCTGCCACCCCCTCCCCCACAACAGAGACTGTCCTCGCGCGATTCTGCCATTTCAACCAGTTCTAAACCGGGTACCTTCTTCAGAACCTCCCGGGGCTCGTCGTATATGCCGTTGTGCCGCCCCAGGTAACATGGGTCATGATAGGTTATCTTTTTTGCAAACTCCTTCTTAATCTTAAGCCTTCCCTCATTAATAAGCTCAAACAGATATTGAGTGATATGAACAATCTCAAAGTTCACCATAAACTCAGGGTACTCATTTTTGAAGGTATGGTAGCAGTGGGGGGAAGAAACCAGAATCTTCTTCACCCCGTGATCGATAAAAGCCTTGATATTTCCAGTGGCGAGACGTTTGAATAACTCCTCATCCCCCGTTTTGCGGATGCTTTCACCACAGCAGTTCACCTCAGGTCCCAGTATTCCAAACTCTACCCCTGCCCTATTAAGGATATTGACAGTGGCCCTCGCCACCTTTTTCAATCTCGGGTCATAGCTTGGATAGCAGCCGGGAAAATAGAGAATCTCCATCCCCTCTTCGAAGGTCTTCACATCCAGTCCTTCCGCCCAATCCGCCCTGCTTTCACGCTTTTCATTCAAGGGGTTGCCTTCAGAAGCGAGGCTTGATCTTATCGTGCGAATAGGACGAACAGATGTAGGAAAGACCTTATATTCCGTGGCAATTTTCCGCAAGGACATCACAGATGTTATCTGCTGCACATCCCTGGGACACCGCTGAACACATTTTCCGCAACTGGTACAGCGCCAGATATCTTCAGTCCCTATATCGGACATGCCGAACGTAGCCTCTCGCACTATCTTGCGCATACTGAATTTTATGACATTATTCCATGGGCAAACCGTATCGCATAACCCGCATTGATAGCATCTCTTGAAGGCGTCTCCACCTTCCTCTTTTATGGCATCTATGATTTCTTTATAGTCAGCTACATTCTCCACGGTCTTTTTTAATCCTCTTTTTTTTCCTTTAGTGTTTCATTCCTTC
>JALTEW010000293.1 GCA_027073795.1 bacterium
ACGTCTCACCCAAACGGAGAGTAGATTTGGTGTGGAATATGACTCATTGGCTGACCTTATCTCCTTTGGGGTGGCACCGGCGGTTCTTGCCTACACATGGGCACTGGAGCCTTTTGGTAGATTTGGATGGCTGGCAGCGTTTTTGTTTCTTGCTTGCGGTGCCTTGCGGCTGGCGCGTTTTAACGTTCAGGTTAATACCATTGAGTCGTCTCATTTCATCGGATTACCAATTCCGGCGGCTGCGGCAATGATTGCCACACTGGTTCTGTTTGTCCATCGGCTCCATATCGTTTTGGTGAATCGTTCCATCGTGATTCTGCTTCTGGTTTATGTGCTGGCATTTTTGATGGTCAGCTCCATTCGCTTTTACTCTTTCAAAAAATTTGACCTTATCCGCCGGAAGCCCTTCAGCACTGTGGTTTTGATGGTTTTAGCCCTCGTTGTTGTAATTGCTGAACCGGAAATCATGTTGTTCTCCTTTTTTTGCTTGTATATTTCTTCTGGACCTGCTATATACCTGCACAAGGTTATATTTGGGAAGAAGACAGAGGAAGAAGAAGAGGAAATCGCAGAAGACTTGTTGGTTTGAAAATTTGTTGATATTCCCCGGTAGCTCAGTTGGCAGAGCGGGTGGCTGTTAACCATCTTGTCGCTGGTTCGAGTCCGGCCCGGGGAGCCAGACAGTGACAGCCTCCCTCAGGGAGGCTTTTTAGATATAGTTTCGCTTTTATGTCGAATATAAAATATGAAAGAATACCTATTATCTCTTAAAGTGACCCATAGCCGTCCTGTTCTCTATAAAAATTGAGGATACATCGTTCAAAGGAGTTTCCATGCAAAATAGCTTGCACTTAAACGGTACGCAAAGGCGGTGTTTTGTGTTTTTCGCTTTGCTGGCCATAGTAGCAGTTACCCTTTTGTCATTTTTTACTGTTTCTTCTGTATCAGCGGCGAAGGTTTCTCACTCCAGCCTGATCACGCCTGACCTGGCAATTAAAAGGATGCGTATTCCTTTCAAAGGAGACCTCCCCGCCCTCCGGAAACGGCGCTATATCAGGGTGCTTGTTGCTTACAGCAAGTCCAATTTTTTTATTCCCTTTTAGGGTTCAATACCCCGTAGCTTGCTGCGTTCCCTAAAAATGGGGTTGATACCCCGCTCGCTTGCGGCGGGGTAGTTTATTTTCAGCGATCTGTTGAAGGATCTAAGGAAGGGATGGGGAGATATTGCCGCTGCGGGACTTACCATCACACCGGAGCGTAGAAGGCTGGTGACCTTTACCCGCCCCTATCTTACAAATGTTAAAGAAGTTGTTGTTATGAACAAACGGGTCAAACCCCTGAAAAGCGCCTATGACCTCTCCGGAAGGAGAGTTTATGTCCGGCAGAGGAGCAGCTATATCCAGAGTATCCGCAATCTCAATGGGCGTCTTAAATCGAAACACAGAAGACCTGTCAGGCTTGTCGTCCTGAAAAAGTATCTGAGGACGAAGGATATCCTGGAGCTTGTCAATGCCGGAACCTTTAAATACACGGTAGCAGACAACCATATCGCATATATATGGTCGAAGCTCCTGAAAGACATCCGGGTCTATCCGAATCTTGCGGTGCGCACGGGGGGTAAAATCGGCTGGGCCGTTTGTAAAAACAATCCCAAGCTTTTGAAAAACCTCAACAAGTTTATCAAAGAGAACAAAAAAGGAAGTCATCTCGGCAATATCTTTTTCACCCGCTATTACAAAAATACAAAATGGATTAAAAACCCTGTCTCCAAGAGCGAATTGAGAAAGCTGCAGACCATGGAATCCCTCTTCAAAAAGTACGGGAAGAAATATCATTTCACTTGGTACATGATCGCGGCGCAGGCTTACCAGGAATCAGGATTGAATCAGAAAAAGAAGAGCCCCTTCGGGGCGGTAGGGGTGATGCAGGTGCTTCTCCGTACCGCAGCGGATAAGAATATCGGTATCCACAATGTGTATCGCCTGGAGGATAACATTCACGCGGGTGTCAAGTATTTCTACTTTTTGCGTAAAAACTATTTCAATGATAAGCATATCAGCCCCCTGGATCAGGTTTTTTTCTCATGGGCGGCGTACAATGCCGGACCGAATAAGATCAACAGGCTGCGC
>JALTEW010000294.1 GCA_027073795.1 bacterium
TTCCGTTGACCGTGGCCGTGACCGTGTGGCGCGCAGGCGTCCTCGCCTGCTTGTAACGCGGGCGTCCCGCCCGCCTTTCCGTTGGCCGTGACCGTGACCGTGTGGCGCGCAGGCGTCCTCGAGGCTGTTGAAAAAGTGCATGAGCATTAACTCAACGGTCAATTTGACACTCAAGTGGTTGACATTATCGTGGATATGTGCTATACAAGAATTGACTTTGAGGCTGGAAGATTTGGAAGGAAAAACAAATGGTTAGAACAAGGGATTGCGAAAAAAGACACAAGAAATCGATAAATGATTATATAAAAACGATTAGGCAAGAAAAAACGGGGAAGGTCAGGGATGAGGGCAGCAATTTGATAATAGAACAGGACATGTTTGGGGGTAAGGTTCCTGGTGAGAGTAAGCGGGAAAAACATGTTGGGTTCAATAACCCGGATCCGAATGAGATAACAATACTAACGGTGGCTCTCAAGGATTATCTGAAGCATTCGGATATGGAATGGATAATCAAGATGCGCATTGTATTGCAGGAGATGGACTGGAGTGCCTTTGAATCAAGATACAAATTGACGGGTCGGTCGCCGTTTGCCCCTTCAGTAATAATGGGGTTGATACTATATGGAACAATGTCTGGGATTAGTTCTTTGAGGGGGTTGGAAGGATTAGCAAAGCGGGATTTGGGTGCTATGTATCTGACTGGAGGAGCAAGGCCGAATTATTCAACATTGAGCCAGTTCATTAAGCGACACAAGGATTTGATAACAGAATCATTTTTTACGGAGTTGACAAAGAAGATATTGAAGGCAACCAAGGCAAAAACAAAGGTATTGGCAGGAGACGGGACAATAGTGGAAGGGGCCTCCTCCAGGTATAAGAAAATAAGCCTGGAGGTTGCGAGGGAAGAGGCCAGGCAAGCCAAAGAGGAGGCTGAAGCCAATCCGGATAACGAGCAGTTGCAAAAACGCAACGAGCAGGCACAGGAAGTCATGGAGTCAGCAGAGGCTCGTGCCGAGGAAAGGCACGCCTACGGGGCAAATAGGGAGAACACCCTTGTGTCGAAGACAGAACCGGAGGCAGCAGTGTTGAAAACCAAGGAAGGTTTGGTTCGAGCGGCTTATGTGCCATCTGTTGTTGTAAATCCAGACCGAATTATCGTGGGCATGCATGTCCATCCAACCAGTGAAATAGCGGCCATTGACCCGATGCTGATGCAGGCACAAATGGTTAGTGAAGGAGGGATAGAGAAACTGTTACTGGATAAGGGATACGGGGTAGGCCCAGTGGTAAGGGACGCTTTGGCGCACGGGGTAAAGGTTCTTGCCTCCCTGAAATCGCCACCTGGATATAAGGATGGGCGATTTAGTAAGAAAGATTTCAAGTACGATGAGTCACGAGATGTGTATGTTTGTCCATCCGGTAAATTATTGACCAGACGGGGGAAAGGTGGAGATAAACGCAGAAACGCAAGTTATATTATTTATGCTGCCCGACGCCAGGATTGCCAGGTATGTCCTCTACGTTCGAACTGCACCAAGGCAAAAGACTTCAGACCCAGACGGATACATCGTTACAGCACTGATATGTATCTTGAACAACTCCGCGAGCAAATGAAAAATAATGAGGAAAAACAAGAGATTAAAAGCAGAAAAAGCATGGTCGAACCCGTCTTTTCATACCTGAAAGGTGTACAAGGACTAAAACGTTTCAAACGATTCGGGCTTGAAAATGTAAGAGTTGAATTCGCTATACATGCTTGCGCCTACAACCTGGGCAGATTCCTCAGGCATCTTGGAGCGGGCGGGGTTGGCAGAGATGATTTTAGACATGTAACCCCTTATAATAGGATGATTTTTTGTGTCACCCTTCTTTACAATCGATTTTACGCATCCAGAACACGTTTTAAGCGGTTATAGTCTTTTTATCGCCTGACTGCTCCTGATTTACGTTTTACCCGAATTTTTCACCCAAATCCGCCACTCGGCCCTCATCTTCGGTTATCAGGCAAAAACCATCAAATCAACAGCCTCGTCCTCGCCTGCTTGGTACGCCGGCGTCTCGCCGGCAACAATATCGCCGTTTTTCAGTAGGTTATGCAACATCAACAGAATTGCCATTTCACCCC
>JALTEW010000295.1 GCA_027073795.1 bacterium
AAGCTCAGGGGATAAAACCTTCGACGAATCGACCCTCCGGGCTATCAAACAGGCCGCACCTTTCCCCCCCTTTCCACCAAGTATCAGGAAGAAATCGATTGAGATAGGCATCCGCTTCCGCCCGGAAGAAAAAGAGTATTAGGATTATGTGGAGGGATGAGAAACAGGGTTGAAACTCAACGGTTGAAGCCCTATTCCTCTCTTTGGTTGCGACATCACCAACCGGATAAACTCACCAGACGCGGGTTTTACTCAGCTCTCAGTCCCGTATTTTTCCCCTTTTCAACTTAACCGGCGGCAGAGGTTTCTTGCACTTCCGGCAAAACTCGGCGTCCGCGGGATTCAGAGACATACAGTGCGGGCAGTAACGGAAACTCTCCCTTTTCTTGTCAATCCCTTTGGTAATCAGCGCCAAGCCTACAATGGCCACCGCAATACCAATGGCGTAAAGCGGAATAAAAGCGGCTGTCTCCCTGAGAAATCGGGCGTCGATACGAACAATCCCCACGCCCAGGAAGGCAATTGCCGCACCAATAATCCAGTACTTTTTATTTCCTTTTATAATTTCAGGTTCGGACATAACCGGTGGCCTAATGAAGCAGCCCGTAAGAGATGTAACAGGAACAGATAATGGCGGTAGTGATGACCCCGGCCACGGAAGGTCCGATACAATGGGGGAGAATCATGGCCTCGGGCTCTACCTCCATGGCACACTTCTGTGCCACCTTTGCTGTGGTCGGGATACACGAAACCGCCGCGATCCCCACCAGGGGATTGATTGCTTTCTTGCTGAAATAGGTTACAATGAGCCCTCCCAACAAACCCCCGATGGCAGAAAGGATAAGGGCTACCATCCCCAGAAACATAACGAGAAAAACCGACTTGGAAAAGATGGTGTCCACGCTCAACAGGGCCCCCAGGGTGAAACCCAGAAAAACAGTTGACCCACTTAGAATAACATCATTAAGAAAATCCTGAAACCGCTTTAACGGAGCCGTTTCTTTGACAGCTACGCCAAAAAAGAAACTCGCAATCAAAGGTGCTGCCACAGGGAACAGAAGACAAAGTATCACACCAGCAACCACAGAAAAGGCAAACTTCTGGACGGGAGAAATCATGGGAAGCTCCTGATCCTCCATGGTTATCCCCCTCAATGACCGCGGAATCATCATCTTAATAATGTAGGGATAAACGGCGTAGGCCACGCTGAGATAGACATAGGCCACAACCGTAATGGGCACGAAAAGCTCTTTGGCAAGCATCAGGGAGGCATACAGCACAATGGGGCCATCTGCCCCACCCACAGAGGCAATGGCCGCTGCCTCTTTGAAAGGAAACCCGAAGGCTACAGCGATGGGAAGGGTGAAAATAGTCCCCAGCTCCGCCATGACGGCCAGGAAGAAACTCAACATCGGTCGGGCAATTAGAAAATCTACATCAGTAATGACACCTATCCCCATAAAGACAAGACAGGCAATCAGGCCATTCGTAAAGGTGAAGGTGTAAATGGGTTGTAAAAAGTAAACCTGAAGGGCCTCCATAAGCTCTGCCACTTTGCTGGTAAGGGGGCTCAAAAACAGGTTGCCCACGCCCCCCGCACCCGGAAGGATCAGCATACCGGCATTCACCATACACATGGCAAACCCCATAGGGACCATCAAAAGGGGGTCAAGTATCTCCTTGTACCCCAAATAGAGGAGAAAACCACCCAGAAGAATCAGAAAGATTCTCCCGAAGGCCATCATATCAGAAACCATAAACAGCGTATGGAGCCCCGGGAAGAGACCCACCAGTTGATCTATCATTGAAACCTGCCCCTTCCTCTTACATGCTGATAATTTTCCGTATTCCTATAACAATCAGGCCCACAAACATGGCCACCACGAAGGTTACCCCGTAGATCCCTAATGCGAGCTTCAATGCCTGAACCCAGTTCATTGCCTATTCCACCACTGCAAGAAGCGAGTTTCGGTCAACTGTGTCTCCAACCTTTACCTCAATGGATTTCACCACCCCATCAACCGGTGTCCGAACGGGAATTTTCATCTTCATAGATTCTAGAACCAGAAGGACGTCCTTGGCCTTTACCGCGTCTCCCGGCTTTACCTTGATTTCCAGAATCTTTGACAACATCTTCGCTTTAATCTCTTTTGCCATTTTCCACTCTCCTTTACAAAGGGATATTTCCGTGTTTCTTTTCCGGTCGCGCCACCTGCTTTTCCAAAACCGAATCCAGTGCCTTAAAGAGCTCCAATCTCGTCTGCGCGGGTGAAATAACCTGATCAACCAAACCATAGGAAGCAGAGAGGTAGGGGCCTCCGAACTTCTCCATATACTGTTTTTTCAACTCTCCAAGACGCTTGTCAGGGTCATCCGCCCCTGCAATTTCCTTGCGGAAGATAATTCCCACCGCTCCCTCAGCACCCATCACGGCGATATCAGCACATGGATAGGCCAAAACCCGATCATACGCCATATCCCGACTGCAAAGGGCAATATAGGCTCCGCCATAGGCCTTACGCATAATCAGGACAATCTTTGGAACCGTCGCCTCCGAATAGGCATAAAGAATCTTCGCGCCATGACGGATAATCCCCTCAAATTCCTGGGTGGATCCGGGCAGATACCCCGGTGTATCAATCAGGTTAATCAGAGGGATATTAAAACAATCGCAGAATCGCACAAATCGTGCAATCTTATCCGAGGCGTTGATATCCAGCACCCCCGCCATGATCTCTGGTTGGTTGGCTACAATCCCCACCACATGGCCATTCAAGCGGGCCAGTCCAACCACGACATTCATGGCATATTCTTCATGAATTTCCAGGAAGCTGCCCTTATCGAAAACATGCTCAATAATTTCATGCACGTCGTATGATTCTTCCGGATCGATCGGAATTAGGCTGTCAATTTCATCATCCGGGGAAAGGTCCTGCTCCGATGCCACATAGGGGGGAGCTTCATAGGCGTTGGAAGGAAGATAGGAAAGCAGGCGCCGAACAGCTTCGAAACACGCCTCTTCGGTATCATGCGCAAAGTGAGCCACCCCACTGACCTGTGCATGGACATCCGCACCACCCAGTTCCTCATGCCCGATTTCTTCTCCCGCTACCCTCTTGATGACATCAGGCCCCGTGATATACATCCGGGAAACCCCACGCACCACAAAGACGAAATCAGACAACCCGGAAGAATAGACGGCTCCCCCCGCGGAAGGCCCCAGAATCAACGAAAGCTGAGGAATAATTCCCGAGGCCAGGGAATTTCTCCGGAAAATCATCCCATAACCATTCAGGGAGAGAATTCCTTCCTGAATACGGGCGCCGCCGGAATCATTTATTTGAATGAGGGGACACCCGTTTTCCATCGCCAGGTCTTGAATTCGCACAATCTTTTGCGCGTGCATCTCGCCGAGAGAGCCACCAAGCGAGGTAAAATCCTGGGAAAAGAGGTAAACCTTCCTACCATTTATCCTTCCGAAACCTGTGATAACCGCGTCCCCCGGCGCCCGCTTTTTGTCCATTCCGAAATCTGCTACTCTCGAGGTCACAAACGGGTTAATTTCTGAAAAGGAACCCTTGTCCAAAAGGAGATCGATCCGCTCCCAGGCGGTCAACTTCCCCTTTTTGTGTTGAGAGGAAACCCGTTTCTCCGCATCTCTCTCACGAATGGCGCGCTTCTTATCCTCCAACTCCTTGATAAGTGTTTCCATATCTCTTTCCTCCGCAACGTTTATATGAGGAAATCCTAATATTGTCAAGATAAATTAGGGAATTACCCCTGATCCAACCTTCCACCAGGCATCAACCTCACGCTTTTTCTGGAAAAGGGATATTTATTCTTAAAATCGGCATGAAATCGAGCTTATCTTGAATCTTTAAACCTGACCTGCTATAAGGGTAAAAGGGGAGCGATGAGCAATTATAATCGAAAAAACGACCTGAAGCAGGCTATAAAGATACTGAAACTCTCCCCACCCTTTTCACTCCTTGACATCAAGGAGGCCTACAAGAAGCGTGCCAAGGACCTTCACCCTGACTGGCAACCAGCGGGGCTCGAGGCAAACATGGGGATGGAAAAGGTTAATTGGGCTTATCACACACTTTTAACACATGCCGAGCAGGTTAAAATTCCTCTTTCCCTCCTTGTCTCTTCCGCTCAGACAGAGGAGGAACGGATTAAAGAACGCTTCTACTACGATTGGATGCCCTCCGAACAAAAGAAGGACGAAACGGCATGAAAGTAGCTATGCTTTGGGAAAAACTTCCTGGCAACGCTGTTCAATGCCAATTGTGCGCTCACATGTGCACGATCAAACCCGGGGGGAAGGGGATTTGCCGCGTTAGGGAAAACCGGGATGGAACTTTATTCACACACACTTACGGGAAACTCATCGCCGCGCATGTAGACCCAATTGAAAAAAAACCTCTCTTCCATTTTCAACCAGGATCTCTTTCCTACTCCATCGCGACCCCCGGATGCAACTTTACATGCAAACACTGCCAAAATGCCAGTATCTCGCAAATGCCTGTAGAGTTAGGGAGAGTCGAGGGCGAGTTCGTGTCTCCTGAAAACATTGTGAGATACGCGCTGAGCCACCACTGCAAGAGTATCAGCTATACCTACACCGAACCCACCATTTTCTTCGAATACGCTTATGAAACAGCCATGATTGCCCATGAACAAGGGCTTCGGAATATCTTCGTCACAAACGGATTCATGACCGAAAGGGCAATTGAAACGCTTGCCCCCATTCTGGATGGGGCTAACATCGATCTCAAGGCCTACTCCGGTGACTTTTACCGGAATATCTGCGGGGGACGTCTTGAACCGGTCAAACATGCCATCGCGAGCATGGTTGAAAAGGGAATCTGGGTCGAAGTAACAACTCTCATCATTCCCGGGTACAATGACGACCCGAAACAATGGGAGGGAATCGCTGATTTTCTGCTCTCAATCAACCCGGGCATCCCGTGGCATATCTCCGCCTTTTACCCAACATACCACTTGACGGATGCCCCGCCAACACCGGCAAGGCTCTTGTCAAAGGTAAGAGAGACAGGTTTGAGGAAGGGGCTGAAATTTGTTTATACGGGCAACATCCCCGGAGACGAGGGTGAAAGCACCTACTGCCCCAACTGCGGCAAGCGACTGATTCAACGCGTTGGTTTCTCCATTATTGAAAATCTCCTTGAAAACGGTGCGTGCCCATTTTGCCGTGCTACCCTTGAAGGAAGGTGGGAATAATGTCAAAAAAGGCGAAAAACGAGTCCGGGCAAGGTGGTATGGAATCCGTTTCTGGTCAGGACATCAAAAGGCAGCGTGAATTAAAGGGAATCAGTCTCGATGAAATCAAGGAAAAAACTAAAATTGGAAAATTCACCCTCCGGTTAATTGAGGAAGACATGTATTCCTCCCTCCCCGCGCCGGTTTATTTAAAAAGCTTTATCAAACAAATATCTGCCATCATTGGATTAGACCCACAAAAGACAGCAGAAGGCTATTTAGCCCGGATGGAAGCCTTTAAAAAGAAAAAAATTATCCCAAACAAGTGACACGCATATGATAAAAAAACATACACTGGCTGTGGTTCTTGCAGGGGGATTAGGTTCCCGTCTCTACCCACTGACGAAGGATCGGGCAAAACCGGCCGTACCATTCGGAGGAAAATACCGGATTATTGATTTCACATTGAGCAACTGCATCAATTCAGGCCTGCGAAAGATTATCGTCCTCACGCAATACAAATCCTCCTCACTCATCCGGCACCTGAGGGACGGATGGACGATTTTAAACCCAGAACTGGGGGAATATATCCTGAACATCCCACCCCAGATGAGAATCAGCACTGACTGGTATCTCGGAACTGCCGACGCTCTCTATCAAAACCTCTATTTCATTCATTCAGCCAATCCAAAATACACCCTGATTCTCTCAGGAGACCATGTGTACAAGATGGATTACTCCAAGCTCCTCTGGTTTCACCGCAGGAAGGGGGCTGAGCTGACCATTGCGGGAAAGGTTGTTTCCATTAAAGACGCCCATCACTTCGGTGTAATGCACGTCAACGAAAGCATGAAAATTATCGCCTTCGAAGAAAAACCGGAAAAACCGAAACCTATCCCGGACCATCCTGACCTGGCACTTATTTCTATGGGCATTTACGTATTTAATACCGACTTCATGATTGACATTCTAAAAAGTGACGCAGAAGATCCCCACTCAACCCATGACTTTGGAAAGGATATTATTCCTTCCCTTATCCAGAAACACAAGGTCTTTTCTTATCCCTTTGGCGGGACGAGGAAGAAATCAAGGATCCCGGATGACACCTACTGGCGGGATGTGGGCACCCTCGATGCTTACTGGGAAGCCAATATGGATCTTGCCTCAGTGACGCCAAAATTCGACCTCTATGACCCTGACTGGCCTTTCAGGACCTACCAGGGGCAATTCCCCCCCGCGAAATCCGTGTATGATAATGTCTCTGGAGGACGCGTTGGCGCAGCCCTCGATTCCATCGTCTGTGGAGGGGTCATTATAAGTGGGGGGCGGGTTATTCGCTCCATTCTTTCCCCAGGCGTGCGCATTCACAGCTATGCGGATGTCACTGAATCCGTCCTTCTCGACGGGGTTGATGTGGGAAGACGGGTCAGGATCAGGCGAGCTATCATTGACAAGGATGTTAAAATTCCTAAGGGAACTGAGATCGGTTACGATCTGGAAGAAGACGCAAAGCGCTTCACGGTCACCCAAAGGGGTATTGTTGTCGTACCCAGAGGGGCTGTTTTATAATTCACATTTCACATGACAAGGAGCAGACAGGATGGAAAAAAAGGAACCTGATAATCTGAATGAAACGCAGGAAGCAGAAACCACGCAAAGAAACTTTGTTCTTAAGGTAATAGATGCAAAAGCGAATGAGATAAAAAACGCCTTGAAATCACAGGGAATCGAGGTTATCGCCATAACCGAGGTATTCAGAGAAAAGATTGCTTCTAAATAAAAAACGAGCAACACCCGAAACGCTGCTCGTCTCGTTTTTCAAACCTTTCTGGATAGGCTATTTTTCCTTGAGGAGGTCCTTAAGCTTCTCCTCAATCTCGTTACCTATTTCCTCATTGAATCCAATTCGGTGTAAACGAATGTTCCCTTCTTTGTCCAGCAAAAACATAGTAGGAATACTCCGAACGCCATACGCCCTGGCCACAT
>JALTEW010000296.1 GCA_027073795.1 bacterium
ATTTTCTTCTCCAGCAGGTAAAGACCTGCTGTTGCTCCAACATGTCCTGCACCGATGATGCTTGCCTTCTTCATGACGCCTTCTCCTTTACACGGGAAACCAGCTTTTCCTGCGTTCTGCGCAAAACCTTCTCAGACGCGATCAATTCATCCTTTTGATCGTCCGTAAGCTTCAATTCGATGATGCGACGTGCGCCGCTCTTGTCCAGCAGGATAGGCAGACCTATACATACATCCCTGAGCCCATATTCCCCGGATACGTAAACAGGTGCTGAAAGGACGCGGTGTCTTTCCCGGATGATGGTTTCAACCATCCGCGCCGCCCCCGCCGCGGGGGCATAAAAGGCCGTACCACGCTTCATGTTTTCCAGGATCTTGTGGCCAGCATTTTTGACCTCTTCCCTGACCCAGTTAATTTCCTCGGCAGACAAGAGTTCCGTGACAGGTATCCCGCTGACCCGGCTATATTGTGGGAGAAAGATCATGTAATCATGGTGACCCCCGATAAAGGTTGCCTCGACATCCGTGGAGGCAACCTGTAACTTCTTCGCGATGACTTCACTTGCCCGAGTGGCGTCCAGTACACCCGCCATCCCCAGAACCTGGTGAGGGGGAAACCCTGTCCTTTTCAGGATATAATAGGTAATGGCATCTACGGGCTCCGTTACCACGATAACGACGGCATTGGGGGCGAATTTAGCGAGTTCATTGACAAAGGAATCCGCCACATCCAGGTTATCCTCAAGGACATCCTCCCTCTTCATACCTGGCTCCCTCACCTTCCCCGCGGTAACGACGACAACATCGGAATAGACAAGATCGTACAGGTCGTGACTCCCCTTGATGACCACGTCATAATCGCGGATGGGCCCCGATTCCATGAGATCCAGGGCCTTTCCTGCAGCGTACTCGGGTTTCACATCGATAAGGGTAACATCCGCCACATTCTTTTCGGCGATAAAGAGGGCACAGTTGGTTCCCACATTTCCCGCCCCCAGGATCGTTACCTTCTTCATGTTTCCCCCCTTTATTTCTCAGTTTTAGCTAACCCATACCGCCCGTTTCCATAATTGTCAAGTGTTAAAATCGAACAGGCATGTTCTTGGAAAAGAAGTAAGAAGCGTTTCCTTGGTATATGTGATGGTCCTCATCTCCAGAAGTTTTCTGTTTTCTTTTAGGTAAAAGGGCCCTATCCCCCGACCTTTCCCGTTTTCGGAAGGTATCCCTCATAAAGGAAGGCCAGATGTGCCTGTTCAATTTCAGCCGGGTCAACGATTTTTCTGGCCACGCCGGTTTCTATGGCGGCCCTGGCAACGGCGGCGGAAACCTTGGGGGGAACCCTGAAATTCATCATTTTCGGAATGATATTCTCTTCGGAGAGTTCATCCTCAGGCACCGCGTTGGCCAAGGCCTGGGCGGCGGCAAGTTTCATGGTCTCATTGATCGTTGTTGCCTGAACCTCTAGGGCACCTCTGAAGATACCGGGAAAACCGAGGGAGTTATTAACCTGGTTGGGGAAATCAGAACGACCCGTACCCACGATACGGGCGCCCCCCGCCTTTGCCTCATCCGGCATGATCTCCGGAACCGGATTGGCCATGGCAAACACAATGGGGTCCTTTGCCATGGTTTTAACCATCTCCACCGTAACAACCTTAGGGGCGGAAAAACCCAGGAGCGCATCGCTTCCTTTGATGGCCTCCTTTAGACCACCTTTTACCTTTTCTGGATTTGTGAGTTCGGCCATTTCCTTTTTTATCCAGTTCATTCCCTCTTTCCGCCCCTTATAGATGGCGCCATGCCGATCGCACAGGATAATATTTTTTGCCCCTGCGGAGAGGAGGATCTTTGCCACAGCAATGGCCGCCGCCCCTGCGCCGCTGATGGTGATGCGGATATCTTTGAAGGACTTCCCCAGGATTTTCAGGGCATTGGTTAAACCAGCGAGGAGAACCACGGCCGTACCATGCTGGTCATCGTGGAAGACCGGGATGTCGAGCATCTCGGAGAGTTTTCGCTCCACATAGAAACAGCGGGGGGCAGAGATATCCTCCAGATTGATGCCGCCGAAGGGTGTGGCGATATGCGAGATGGCTGCGATGAGTTCATCGGGGT
>JALTEW010000297.1 GCA_027073795.1 bacterium
TTAAATTTGGTGAGGTCGTCAGATTTTATTTTATAAAACACCCGGATACTAAATTTGTAAGAGCATGGCAGGGGCATCAGTTCGAACAAAAGTGGTTTTACCCTATTTCAGGCTCTTTTGTAGTTGTTTCTTTATCCTTAAATGGAAGTTTTTCGCTTTTATGCTTTTTTCCCAGGGAATAAGGAATCATAAGCCCAGCAAAAATGTCTGACTTTGACTGGAATTTTGCCATCTTTATCATATGTTTGCTTTTCCATACAGCATACATGTCATAGAAAGAGATTAAAACCAAAAGCATTGAAGCTGAGAATATGTTAAGAATAGGGATAACAACAACTGTCAGGCCGCCGTAAATAAAAAGCTCTGTTAAGTTATGAATAACCAAGTTATGCTTATAAACCTTGTATATTGAAAGGATAAAGGCTATTAAAAAAACTATTGCTGCTGTATGCGACGACAAAAATTTTGAAAATGAAAACAGCTTTTTAAAAAATGGCAGAAAAGCCATCATTAAGGTTATTACTGCAACAATAAAGAACCATGCCTTAAAGAAAGAAGCGCCTTTTTTGAATCTCATTAAAAATAAAATAAGCAAAGTTCCCAAGAGGATGGGAATAATCAATATCCAATAAGAATTATCAGGATTTTTAACTTCCATGGGCTCTTGAACAACAGAGTTGTTATAAAGCTCTTTGTTTATTGATATTTTCTGGGATTTTGCAGTTTTGTGTATGTCGATGTATTGGCCAACAATTGCAATTCCAATTAGCTGTGAAAAAAAGAATATCAGTATCAACAGCAAGGTTATGTTAAGTTTGTGCTTCATATTAATTTAGTTTATGCAATGGTATTTATTTGTTTGGTTTTTGTAATTTTATTACAATGAGATTACGCAATAATATTACATATCAAATATTAACCCAGACCAAGTAAAGTCATTAGGGCCGAATCCTTTGTATTCCAATGGGCTGAAATACTCATAAAAACCTGTCTTTTTAACTAATGATATTGACTTTTGCTTAATCTTTTTCGCGATAGCATCATAACCATAATTTTGCAACCCTTTTATTATAAACCAATTTATATTTATCCATGTTGTTCCACGCCAATATTTTTCTGGATGAAAATAGGGGCTGCATAAAGGTAATACAGGAACAGGGTTTTTTAGCCAAAATTTTGTTTTATCTACAAGAAATGAAACAGCATAATCTGCCTGGTTTTGGGTTGCTATCCCAGCAAAAAGCGGCATGAAAATCTCAAAAGAGAGCATATCTGTAAACTGTCTTTTTTTATTTAAAGATATAAAAATATTTTTTTTCTTGTTAAAAAACTGTAATTTGAATTGCTTTTCAACTTTTGGTATTAAGTTAGAGTAATAAGAATATTGCCTTAATTTCAACTGTTTTGCCAAAAAAAGCATAGAGTAAAGGCTTCTTAAATATATTGAGTTGAACAATAGGCTTTTAACAGCAAATTTGCTTTTTTTAAGATATTGTTTACTTGGCTTAGCATTTGTTTTTGTGTTATTGCTTTTTTGGCTTATGTTTAAGTAGTTTAAGTATTCATTTAAAAGCTGTTTTTTGTTTTTTATCAATTGCTCCTTTGAAGGATTTTTAAGGCCATAAACAAAGTCCCATAATGGAAAATCATCAAGCCCGGATTCCCATGGGTGTATAATAACAGGAATATATTTTACTGCCCTGTTTAAATGAAGCCAAACATAATATTTATGGATTTTATTGAATATTTTTTTTACAAAGGCAGAGTCGTTGCTTTTTTTATATATCTGCTCAACAGAATAAGCGATTAATGGCGGCTGTGTTATTGATGATGTTTCTTTTGTTCTGAAACCAATATTGTGTATAGAATTAGGCAATCTTTTCTGTTCCCAAAATAAAATATGTGGCAACATTCCATTTTTCCATTGGCCGTTAAGCAGAGATATAATTTCGCTTTTGGCATTGTCTAAATTAAAATGGGTGTAGATTATAGAATGAAAACAGCTGTCCCACAACCATTGAAATGGATAAACTTTAGAAGATGGAACAGTATAAAAAAAGCTTCCTGTTCTTCTCTGATTTTTTTTCAACAATAAATCATATTTTGTTTTTAAG
>JALTEW010000298.1 GCA_027073795.1 bacterium
TCAGCCCCGGCAGCTTCAAAACGCGCGAAATAAACGAGACGGCGGCGAGCATCCAGAATCGTGCAAATGGAACCTTCATGGGGTAACACGCCGCGCGCCAGGACCTCCAGGGTAGAAACCCTTATCATGGGAACCCCCCTCGCCATGGCAATCCCCTTTGCTGTGGCCATCCCCACACGAAGGGCCGTATAACGGCCTGGCCCGGCTGTAGCGGCAATCAGCGTAACTCTATCCAGATGAACATCTGTACCCTTTAGCAGGGTTTCCATCTCAGCAATCAGCATGACGGAATGGGGACGGTCCCCGTGATAAATCCGTTCCCCCAGAATCTTCCCACCTGAACTGAGGCCTACGCTCAAAGTTTCTCCCGATGTATCAATCCCGAGACAAAGCATCAGAAAAACCTCTTGAGATTGAAAATTCGGGACAGATCGTTGTAAAAGGCAAAGACCATCAACAGAATCAAGAGCGCCAGCCCAATGTTCTGCGCAATCTCCATTTTTCGAACGCTCAGTGGTTTCCCAAAAACGACCTCAAAGAGCATGAAAAAGAGATGCCCCCCATCCAGGATGGGAATGGGAAGAAGATTCAGAATACCCAGGTTGATACTTATCAATGCCATGAACAGAAGGAAATTGACAACCCCCTCTTTCGCCTGCTGGCCTGCCATCTGCATAATCATGATGGGACCACCGATGGTCTTAGCCGGGATGACGCGCTCAATAATCTTGATGATGCTGACAAAGGTAAGGTAAATAATTTCCCCCGTTCGACGGATTCCCATAGAAAACGCCCTGAGAGGGCTCACTGACTGTTTGACAATCTCCTGGGAGGCGGTTATTCCAACCATACGAACTTCTTTTTCCTCGCCGAAAATATTTTTAATCTTCCTTATCTTTGGAGCTACCTGAATGATTAAAACCCGGTTATCCCTTTTGATTTCAAGTCTTATGCGCTCTCCACGGCTTTCGCGAATGGCGCGGGATAATTCCAACCAGTTCTCAACCTCTTTCCCGTCCACGGAAAGTATTTTGTCGCCCGGCTTTATCCCGGCCCTGTACGCCGGGAAATCCCTATTTACGGAGCCTACCCGTGTCGTAAGCTGGGGCACCCCAAACATGTAAACAATGAAAAAGATGAGAACCGCCAGCAAAAGATTGAAGAGGGGACCCGCCACCACTACGGCCATCCTGACCCAGACGGATTTCTGAGAAAAGGCTCGGTCCATTTCTTCCGGTTTGATTTCCTCTTCGGGGTCCTGCCCAAGGATTTTCACGTAACCCCCAAGGGGAACCGAGGAGATGCAGTATTCCGTTTCACCACAGGTTCTTCCAATAATCTTGGGCCCAAACCCCAGAGAAAAGCGCAATACCTTGACCCCAAACCCCTTGGCGACAAGAAAGTGGCCCAATTCATGAACAAAAATGAGCACTCCTAAAACAATTATTGCTGAAATAACGGTTGTCATAAAACTTCCCTTACATTGTTTTCGATGTAACGCCTTGCAGCCTTTCTCCCCCATTGATCCGCTGCCATCACCGTCTCAAGGGTTACTTCTTTTGGTTCATGTGTTTTCATCACATAAGATACTACCTGCGGTATTTTCAGAAAAGGTATTTTTTCATCAAGGAAGGCCTGAACAGCCACCTCATTAGCGGCATTCAACACGGCGGGAAAGGTTTTCCCCTTTTTAACAGCCTTATAGGCAAGGTTTAGAGACGGGAACTTTTCCCTATCGGGCTTCTCAAAGGTGAGATGTCCCACTTGCGCCAGGTCGAGGGGCTCCAGACCTACATCCATCCTTTCCGGATACCCCAGCGCGTAGGCAATGGGGATTCGCATATCCGGGATACCTAACTGAGCTATCACAGCCCCATCGATGTATTCCACCATAGAATGCACAATGCTTTCAGGATGAATCAGGATCTCAATATCCTCGGGAGCCACTTCAAACAGCCACCTTGCTTCGATAACTTCAAGCCCCTTATTCATCATGGTGGCGGAATCCACCGTAATCTTCGCGCCCATCTCCCAGTTGGGATGATGAAGCGCATCGGTGGGAGTAATGGCCGCCATTTTCTTTTTAGGCCACGTGCGAAAAGGCCCACC
>JALTEW010000299.1 GCA_027073795.1 bacterium
CTGACAGAGGCTATCACCTCCATACAAAGGCAAACCTACTCCCATGTGGAGTTGATTGTAGTCGATGACGGTTCAGCCGACGCAACCCCGTGGGAAATCCCATCCCGTTTCCCTTCCGTAGTATTCCTACGGCAACCCCACCGGGGTGTCAGCGCTGCAAGAAACCTGGGAATCCGCCATGCCAGGGGAGAATACATCGCCTTCCTTGATTCGGATGACCTCTGGCTGCCGAAAAAACTTGAACGTGAAATCACATGCCTTTCTGAAAACCCGTCGTATCGTATCTGTTACACAGATGAAATCTGGATACGACGAGGGATGCGTGTCAACCCTAAAAAAAAACACCGGAAATACGGAGGGTGGATCTACCCGCATTGCCTCCCGCTGTGTATCATCAGCCCCTCCTCTGTCATTCTTCACCGCGAAGTCTTCGAGACCGTCGGAGGGTTTGATGAATCCCTTCCTGCCTGTGAGGATTATGACCTCTGGCTTCGCATCACGGCGCGGTTTAAGGTTTGGTGGATCGACGCTCCCCTTATCATCAAGCGTGGAGGTCACGCCGATCAGCTATCCCGGGCGTTCTGGGGAATGGACAGGTTTCGTATTCGGGCCCTTGTAAAAATCCTCAATGAAGATATCCTTTCTGAACCATGGCGGCAAAAAACCCTCGAGGAGCTCGAAAAAAAGTGTTATATTCTCATCCAGGGGGCTGAAAAACGTGGAAAGATGAAAAATGTCACTCTCTATCGCCAGATTCTGCAAACCTTTCTGCCCCATTCCTTCCTCAACCCGCTCCCCAATCGGAGGCCTCGTTCATTCCCGTGAATATCCGCGAATACTCCCTGGAACCGATTCACCGGTTCAAGACATTTCCCTTCCAGTTCACGTATCCTCCCAATCCTCCAACCTCCCTTGTGACATCCATCCGTAAGGTTGGTATCCTTTCTCCCCTCCTGTGTCTATACGTTGATGAAAGCCCTCAAATTCTGGATGGGCACCGAAGGCTGCTTGTCGCCAGAGAGCTCAAAATAGCCCATATTCCTGTTGCCTTCCTTCCCTCTTTGTCGCCTTATGACCTGGCATTTACCTGGCTTCATGCCCAAATGGCCAGTCGATCCCTCAATCCCTTTGAAATAGCCGGACTCGTTGAAAACGGCGTGCGGCACTTCAGTCTTTCCTCCAATGAAATGCAGCACCTGGTAACGTCGGAATTACCCGCCCTCATTCCGCCCCATTTGTTCCCTGAACTTCCTTCCATTTTGCAGCTCCCGGAAAGGCTTAAGATAGAGGCAGTAGCCAGATCCTACTCCCCTGCATTTCTTGTGAAGATTTCCAGAGTTTATCCAAAAAAGCTGATAGATTCCATCACCCATCTCCTGGACGTCTTCAGCCTCAGTGAAAATCAACTCGCTCAACTGCTGGAATGGATAGATGAAATAACCGGAAGAGACAACCTTACCCCCAATGAGCTTTTGAAACAGGATCCCATCCCTTTTCTCTTGTCTCATCCCAAGATGCCGACGGCCAAAAAACGTGACGCCTTCCTCAAGGCCATCTACGAAAAAAGATTCCCTAACAGGGCACACCTGAATAAAGCCCTCAGAGAGATTCAGGATAAGATTTCTTCGGTTGGGGATTTGAGGCTCGTTCCCCCAAAAGAATTGGCAGGTGACAGGTTTGAACTTCGGATCGGTTTCAAGAGCCCTGAAACCCTCAGAACTTCCATGAAAAAGGTCACGCGCCTCGAAAGCGAACTCCATAAAGTCTTTGATCTCCTGTAAATGAAATCTCCCACACTCTACCTAAATGAGATTGAAACGGTATGGATAGACCCCACTGTAAGGAATCACCCCCTGGCCCAACGGATCAGCACCCAGTTCCCGGCTTCCAAGATAAGGATTGGCTTTCCGGAAGGCCTTCTTACCCAACCCCATCCTCTCCAACTGGACAGGATTAAAAAAAGGCTCTTTCTGACACATGGGAGGGGACACCTGGTAAAACCATGTCCCGGGAGCAGGGGCAGGATCTGCTGTGGATACTGGGTCATCAATGCCATGTTACATTGCCCCATGGATTGCCACTACTGCATTCTCCAAAGCTATCTCTCCGTACCGGCCCTGACCGTGTTCGTGGATGAAGACACCATCCGGGAGGAAATCCAACACCGGCTTGGCTCCAGAGACGGACATATCTTCCGTTTTGGAACGGGTGAACTTGGCGACAGCCTTATTCATGATGCCCTCACAGGGTTTTCCCGGCGAATGGTCCCTTTCTTCGCAAATACACGGAACGGAATTCTGGAACTCAAAACAAAAACGGCGTTGATAGGCTCGCTTAAGGGCCTTGATCCAAAGGGACATACTGTGGCTTCATGGTCCATAAACCCGCAGAGCATTATCCAGAAAGTCGAACCCAAAACTGCCTCCCTGTCCCAGCGGATCAAAGCAGCCCGTCAATGCCAGGACATGGGATACTGGATTGGCCTCCATTTCGACCCGGTCATCTGGTTTGAAGGTTGGGAAAAGGCCTACCATGAAGTTATCGAGAGTCTTGCACAATCCCTTGACCCCCGAAGAATTATCTGGATCAGCCTCGCCGGTCTTCGGTATACGCGCCAGCAGAAGGAGACGATCAAGTGGCGGTTCGGTGATACCCTTCTGTTTTTCGGCGAATTTTTCAGGGATGAAGACGGAAAATTTCGCTACCTCCAGTCACTCCGAATTTCCATGTACCAGAAACTCATCAAGTGGCTCATGGAATGGTCACCCGATCTGTTCATCTACTTTTGTATGGAAAACAGACGAGTCTGGGAAGAGACATTTCCTTCTCCACCACACAATACAAGAGAATTGGATGAAAGATTCAATCAGAATGTCTGGCGTTTTCTCAAAAGAGGATAAGTCTGGGTTTAAAAAGGGTGTGACCCTTTGGGACTGGGCAATTCTATTTACCTTAATCCTTCTTTCCACGCTGAGCCTTTATGCAGTTTATCACAGGCACCGCCGGGCAAATTACGTCTGGATCTCCGTTGAAGGCAAGACCTTGGGATTTTACCCCCTGAATAAGGACCGCGTCATCAAGGCAAAAGGGCCTATTGGAACAACTGTTATTACGATTCATAATGGACAGGCCGCTATCACGGCTGCCCCCTGCCCCCACAAATTCTGCCAGAGGATGGGGCCTATCCCCCGGCATGGCGATGTTATGGTTTGCATTCCCAATCGAATCATAGTAGAAGTAAAAAGAAGGAAAGGACGGGAAACAGATGCCATCAGCCGATGACCGGTACACTTATGTCCACATCAAAAATGCCGCCCATTTCGCCCTTTTTGCGGTCTTTGCCACTGGTATCCACGCCCTTGAATCTCTTTTAACGCTGCCTGTCCCCTGGTTTCGGCTGGGCCTGGCCCATATCATCACTATGATGCTGCTGCCTTTTTTTGGCGCGAAATTTATCCTCGGGATCTTTCTGGTCCGGGTTGTCATCGGCTCTGCCATCGTAGGCAAAATCTTCTCCCCAGGGTTCATCCTTGCCTTTGGCGGGGGGCTTTCTGCAACGCTTGCCATGATCGGGACCTTTTCCCTCGCTCGGAACCATCTCAGTTTCTGGGGCATCAGCTTGGTGGGCGCCTGGGTTCACAACCTGGTCCAGGTTCTTCTCGCGAGCTTAATCATTCAACAGTCATCAGCCCTGCTACTTCTGCCGTATTTTCTCTCTTTTGCACTTCTCACAGGGACTATAAATGGGCTTCTTACCAACCAAATCGTCTATCGGAAGGCATAATGAGTGTTTCAGACCCTGGAAAACAGACCCAAAAAGAGCCTCTGGAAGAGCTGAACGAAACCATAAGGAAAATGGAGGAAAATCACTCCAATCCACCAGTTCTAAAAGGGAGCTTAATCCCTCCCGATTCGCCCCACAAATCACCCATAGGATTGATCCTTCTTGCAGACCCCAAAAATCCAAAGCCCATTCGCGCTCTCATTAAAAAAATCTCTGGCACTGATTTCAAATTAACCCTTCCCTTCAAACTGTCAAAAATTCTCTACCGTCTCTCATTCCTCAACCGAGAAGTCAAAAGGCTTAAAAAACAGGTGATGGTTGATGAAATGACGGATATGTACAATTTTCGCTTCTTTAGGAAACAACTCAAAACAGAAATCGCCCGATCTGCAAGAACTGGATCCCCCTGCAGTCTTATCATCTTCGACATCGACTATTTCAAGCGCATTAACGATACCCACGGGCACCTTGTAGGAGACCGGGTCCTCAAGGAAACAGCCAAAAGGATCCTCCGCTCAATTCGTGTTATCGACTATGCAGTCCGCTACGGAGGCGAAGAATTTGCCGTCATTCTACCTTCCACCGGCCTTGTGGAGGCTATCAGTATCGCAGAACGTATTAGAAGGGCGATATCAGATCATCCATTCCGTTTCTCTGGTTGTTCCCCCATCTCTTTAACAATGAGCGGGGGAGTTGCCGAGTTTTCCGATCTCTTTTATACCACTATGGGCACCCTCATCGAGGCCGCGGACAAGGCATTGTATCAGGCCAAAAATCAGGGGAGAAACCGCATCGGGTATTTCAAGAAGGATCTCGAAAAGATCACGGAGGTTGGGGTGCGGCCCGAAGAACGCAAGTTTCTCCTCAAATCCGAAGATGAAGAGGCGGCAGATTCTCCACACAAATAGCCGAGGCCAAATTCCATGACCATCAGTCTAAGCGACATACAAAAAACGGCTGTTCAGATTTCAGGCGGCATTGAGAAAACCCCGTGTACTCGCTCCCAAACCCTTTCAGCCATCGCAGGGGCGAATGTCATCCTGAAATTTGAAAACCACCAATTCACGGCTTCTTTCAAAGAAAGAGGGGCACTGGCTAAACTCCTCTCGTTAAACGAACACAACAAAGTGCAGGGGGTCATCGCTGCCTCTGCCGGAAACCATGCCCAGGGAGTTGCCTATCATGCCAGGCGGCTTGGGATCCCGGCCACGATCGTGATGCCCCGGTTTACCCCGAATATAAAGGTCGAAAACACGCAAAATCTGGGAGCCCAGGTCATTCTCCAGGGAGAGGATTTCGATGAGGCCAAGGCGTTTTCAGAAACCTATGCCAAAGAGAAAGGTCTAACAATCATCCCCCCCTATGACGACGAGAGGGTCATCACTGGTCAGGGAACCATCGCCCTGGAAATGCTCGCTGACTTTCCAGAACTGGATGCCTTGATCATTCCTATCGGCGGGGGAGGCTTGATAGCTGGCAATGCCATCGCCGCCAAAGGAATTAAACCGGATATTAAAATATTCGGGGTACAGGCATCTCGATTCCCTTCAATGGCACAATCAATCAAGGGAAAGCCCTTCCAGTGCGGACCCGCAACCATCGCAGAAGGGATTGCTGTCAAACACCCTGGGGAACTGACCCTTCCCATCGTCAAAAGATATGCTGACGATATCTTCCTGGTGGAGGAGGAGGAAATTGAAGTTGCGGTTCTGCTTCTCCTTGAAGTTGAGAAGACCGTGGTAGAGGGAGCGGGGGCAACCGGGCTGGCATCCCTCGTTAAACACAAAACACAATTCAAGGGTCTCAATGTCGGCCTTATCCTTTCCGGAGGGAATATCGACCTCATTGCCCTTTCCTCCATCATTCAGCGCGGACTGGTTCGTTCCGGCAGACTGATACGACTCATTGTGGGAATCCCTGATGTCCCTGGCGCTTTGTCCGAGGTCACGCAAATCCTCGGTGAGCTGAATGCTAACATCATGGAAATTCGGCATCAAAGGACCTTCTCAAGGTTGTCTCTCAAACTTGCAGAAGTGGAAATCGTCCTTCAAACCCTTGGCAAAAAGCACATCCACGAGATTGGGGAAACCCTCACCCAGTCCGGTTATACGGTTCGCTTCCCGGACCAGACGGTTAGCGGCTTGAAGATGTCTACCTTGAACCTCGGGCGGCACCCTTGAAAAATCGGTACGCTGCGTGAACCCTTGACACGTTGTGAACAGGCATTATATTTTTTTTGAAAGAATCCTTTAAGATTAAAAAAGTTGGGCAAAAGCCCCTTGCATGGAAACAAAGGAGGTAATCGGCTATGGGCCTCATACAGGATTATCATGTAGAGCTGTTTGAGCCCCCTTGCCTGCCGGGTTCGCCGCGATGGAGCTCAAGGGTTGAAATCGATGCAGATCTTACGGAACTGCTCCCTTATCTAAACGGAACCCTTAAAAAACGCTTCTATGACCCAAATTCTCATACAATCGTGTTTAAGATGGATGGACATGGGGTGGCCGTCCGGCCACGTGAAATCCGGCTTGGGAACCTTCTGGATAAGGAAGAAGGCGAAAAAGTAGCCCGCGAGGTTATTGATTTCATCAATGATATAGCGGCAAAAAAGGATGAGATAACACCTGATTTTACCCGAAAGGAGCCTCCAAAGGCCATTGAAATATTCAAGCTCTTGCCCAAAACAAATTGTAGAAGATGTGGCCAACCCACCTGCATGGCCTTCGCCGCCGCGCTGACAAAGGGGGAAACCGATATCAGCGAATGTCCAGTTCTTTTTGAAGAGGAATACAGAGAAAATCGTGAGAAAATCGAGGCCCTTTTCATGGAATAGAAAAAAGAGAGAAAACAGCTACATATCAGGCGTAGACTCTAAAACCTCTGGAGTATTCCCCTTGTCCCTGCCGCTAATTCCAAAGGTTTGGCGATAGAGACTCTCATTTTCTAAGATAACGCGGAGGCGCTTTTCGATCCTTTCGATACCTTTCATCTCTTTAAGCATGGAAACCGTTTTATCTACCACCTCCTTTATCTCAGGGGGAAGGTCGCCACGGATCTGATAAAGCATCCATCGGTCCTCTTTGCTGGCTTCAAGAAGACCGGCATGCTTTAGGTAAATTAGGTGTCGCGAGGTCTTGGTCTGGGTGATATCGAGGGCCCCCATGATTTCACAAACGCACAACGGCCTCCTTTTGAGAAGATACAGGATTTTCAACCTTGTTTCGTCCGACAGGCCCTTGAAAACGGAGGCAAGCATCGAAAGACTAATGTCCAGCATTTTAAATAACCCCCTTCAGAGACAAAGGGACGGAATTTTAGATTCCTCAAACCCCGTCCCCTCTCTTATAACACGTCACGCATG
>JALTEW010000300.1 GCA_027073795.1 bacterium
CCCCGATCTCCCCAGACGACAGCTCAATGCGGTCCCCTGGACGGAAGGGGCGATCAATCATGATGGAAAAGCCCGAAATCATGTTGGTTAGGGTTTCTTTTGCGGCGAGGCCAATGGCAAGGGAGCCCACGCCGAGCGCTGTTACGAGTGACCAGACATCATAGCTGAAGTGTTTGAGGGTCACAATAACGGAAAAGGTAAAGATAAAGATACCGGAAACCCTTTTCGCCAGGGGGATAAATTCCCTTACAAGGTAAGGTGCGCGCTCTTTTTGCTGAAGTTTCTGGCCGTACCAGTCAAAAAAGGTCGTGATAAGCCGGTGAAGCATGTAGGTCACGACCGCGACACCGGCGACAAAGATGCCGCCGATAAGGGCTTTCGTGACATGGCCTTGGAAGGGGAGGCGCGTGACGGCGAGATGGAGCCCGTAGATAATGATGATGTAGAAAACGGGCCGCATGAGAATTTCCAGGATACGGTCGTCCATGGAGGTAGGAGTCTTCTTCAACCATCGCAGGACCCACCGGCTCATGATGGCCTTAACCAGGTAGGCAATTCCCACAAACAGTACGAAGATGCCCGCCGATATCAGGGAGGATTTCCCTATGACTTCAAGATGACTCATCTTTCTGAACTGCCGAAAACACGCTCGAAAATGGTATCCACATGTTTTAGGTGATACGAGATGTCAAACAGGGCCATAAGCTCTGTATTGTCAAGATATCTGCCAATCTCCGGGTCCTCACGCAAAAGGGCCTGAAAGTTCCTGTCCTCGTTCCAGGCCTTCATGGCATTGCGTTGAACCATGACATACGCGTCATCCCGGGACACACCCTTTTCCACCAGGGCCAAGAGCACCCGCTGGGAATAGATAAGGCCGTGGGTTCTGTTCAGGTTTTCCATCATCCGCTCGGGATAGACCACCAGACCGTCAAGGATGTCCCTTGCCCGATTAAGCATGTAATCAATGAGGATGCAACTGTCGGGGGCAATCACCCTCTCCACCGACGAGTGGCTGATGTCCCTTTCGTGCCACAGGGCAATATTCTCTAGAGACACCTGGGCGTAGCTCTTGACAAGCCGGGCCAAGCCGCAGATATTCTCCGATCCAACGGGGTTTCGCTTGTGCGGCATGGCCGAAGACCCCTTTTGTCCTTGGGCGAACTTTTCCTCCGCCTCCAGCACCTCCGTACGCTGAAGATGCCTGATTTCCGTCGCGATCTTCTCAAGGGTTCCAGACAAAATAGCGATGGTAGTAAAGAAGTGCGCGTGCCTGTCCCGTTGAATAATCTGGGTTGAAACAGGTGCTGGTTTAAGTCCCAGTTTCTCACACACATATGCCTCCACACTCGGGTCCACATTGGCAAAGGTTCCCACCGCACCGGAAATCTTACCCACCGCAACCTCTTCAACCGCCTGCCTAAAACGGGTTCTGTTCCGTTCCATCTCCGCGTACCAGAGAGCAAGTTTAAGCCCGAACGTGACAGGCTCCGCGTGGATGCCGTGGGAACGCCCTATTTGTGGGGTGTCCTTAAACTCGTATGCGCGACGTTTCAAGACGTCCATCAATGCATCGATATCCTCAAGAATCAACGTTGAGGCACGTTTAAGCATCAGTGCCAGGGCCGTATCCAGGATATCTGACGAGGTGACACCCAGATGGACGAAACGGGCGGGCGGTCCTACGTGTTCCTCGATCGAGCTGACGAAGGCGATGACGTCGTGCCGGGTGATTTTTTCAAGCTCATTGATGCGGTTTACATCCACCGCTGCACGTGATTTGATAGCTTTTAGGTCCTCATCGGGAATGACGCCAAGGTGGTTCCATCCCTCGCAGATAGCGATTTCCACTTCCAGCCACGTAGAGAATTTTGCTTCATCTGTCCAGAGTTTCCCCATCGCCTCCCGGGTGTATCGTGGAATCATAAAAGCCTCTCTTTCATCGGCAGGCAAAAGGCTAAGGGCCTAAGCCCTTGAGATTGAACTTTCCGTTGCCTATTGCCTTTTCTTTATAAAATCCTTATTGGCCGGTCCGGTCGGGCCACTACCACCTGCTTGGGATCTACCTGCCGCCCCATCTTTTGCAACAGGCATTCCAGCGCCGATTCAGGTGTATTATTCGTTTCGCTCAAATGAGCCAGCACCACTTTCTCGAGGTCGGAGTGAAAAATTGTTTCGACAAACTTGGATGCACTGGGATTAGAAAGATGTCCCTTCCGTCCATGAATCCTCTGTTTCAACTCCCAGGGGTAGGGTCCCTCCATGAGCATATCGGGGTCGTGGTTAAACTCCACCACGGCAATATGGGTTCCTCGCATGTTTTCTCGCACCAGTTGGGTTACCACCCCCAGATCCGTGGCCGCCCCCACCTTCAAATGCCCATCCGTCAATGAGAACCCCAGCGGTTCAACTGCGTCATGGGAAATCAGGAACGGACTGAACCAGAAGGCGCCAATCTCGAAAGGGGTATCGGGATCGATACATTCCAAACGGGGCAACTCTTTTACAGTTTCCTCCGACGCCCGGTAGGTTCGCTCTGTAACATAAACCGGAATCCTGTACCGGCGTGCCAACGGGCCGACCCCCCGGATATGGTCTGTATGCTCGTGGGAAACCACAATCCCCGAAAGATCAGCGGCTGATTTTCCCAAAATCCCAAGCCTCCGTTCAATCTCTTTTGCTGATATCCCCACATCCAATAAAATGGATGTTTTCCCTGATTCAATATAAAGGGAATTTCCCTTACTTCCGCTGGCGAGGACCACAATCTCCATGGTTTATGCCCTATCCCGAATACCCTGAAAAGTCAAGATAAAGGGGGGTGTGACGTATCATTTTTTCCTATTTCCCCGTTTCAGGAAGCCGACTTATCTTATAAGTTCTCAATAAGCTGAATCCCCAAAGTCAAGACGGCCATTGAGAGAAAATAAGGTGTAAAAGTTTTCTTGTTTCCATCATCAAGCTGCCTTTTTCTGTCTCGTTCGCAATCTGATAAAAATCGGCGCCCCGTCTCTAACGCCTTCAGATTTTACCTATAAAGAATTGAAACACAAATAGCGGCTTGGTAGCTTGTCTCCTCCCCTAAAATGGTGAAGCAATGGGATGACGACGCGGGAAGAAATCTTTAACGGCACCGTGTTCTACGCCTACCGGGTTTGCACTCGTGAGGCGTGGTTTTACAAGGTTTTTCCCCTCTCGTTTAGTGCCCTTGTCTTGCCCTTTCAGCCTTGAGCTTACTCGCCAATTTCCTAACCCCGCAAGAAATAGGGAAACTCCAATTATGCGCCTTCCTCCAATTCACTGATCAATCGTTTTACGTGGAATTGGGTGAATATCCAAGGCATGTGCGGTGCACCTTCCTTGAATTACCGGTTTCGAAGGATTATAGTGCCGACATGCAAAAGGATGATACATGCGGGGAGTTACTTGAGTTCCTTGAGATTATCCGGCGTCTCCGCGCGCCAGACGGATGCCCCTGGGATCGGGAGCAAACCCATGAAAGCCTGAAATCCTACGTGATTGAAGAGGCCTATGAACTGGTGGATGCGATTGATTCGGGAGACGACGAACAGATCAAGGAGGAACTGGGAGACGTTTTTCTTCAGATAGCCCTCCATTGCCAGATCGCCTCTGAACGTGATGCTTTTTCATTTAAAGACGTGGTGGATGGTATCTCACGCAAGATGATTTATCGGCATCCTCACGTCTTTGGGGAAGTTACGGTCTCCTCTGCGAAGGAAGTCGAAGCCAACTGGTCCAGATTGAAACAGGCAGAGAGGAAAACAAGCTCGGTTTTGGACGGGATTCCCAAGGACTTACCGGGTCTTTTGAGAGCACATCGGATGTCTGAAAGGGCTTCAAAGGTGGGGTTTGACTGGCCGGATGTAAAATCGATTTTCAAGAAGTTTGAGGAAGAGTTGGAGGAGGTGAAAGAGGCCTATCGTCATGGGAGTGTGAAGGAGGTGCAGGAGGAACTGGGGGACCTTCTCTTTGTTATCGTAAACTTGATCCGGCGTCTTGGCGGAAACGCGGAGGAAGTTATGCGCCAGACGACTATGAAGTTTTCAAGGAGGTTCCGGGAAATGGAAAAAATTCTCTCTGCCCGGCATCGCTCCTTTCCAGAACTGGGAATCGATGAAATGGACGAAGTCTGGGAAACTGTGAAGAAAAAAGAGCGAGCTTAGTCCATCTTTTCAGCATTGGTGTTGAAGAGATGGACTGATAGGTCAGGACAAGGTTCGGAGAGACGTGCCATTCGATACACCGAAGCGGGATGCACGTGGCAGGACGGTGGACCATGGTGCGTTCCAAGGCTGTTTCTTGCGTCCCTTGATTATGCAAGAGATTTTTGGGTAAACTGGCCACTATGGAAGGAGAGCGGCGGCCAGTGAAAAAGACCGGGGTTGTTATTGCGGCAACGCACAGTGGATCGGGGAAAACCACTTTGGCTCTGGGGATGATGGCCGCGCTGAAAAGGCGCGGCCTGAAGGTCCAGCCGTTCAAGGTCGGCCCCGATTTCATCGATCCAGGCCATCATGCCGCTATTACCGGGCTTCCCAGTCGGAACCTCGATGGCTGGATGCTTTCCAGGTCATACAATCTATCCCTCTTTAGCCGCCTGATGAAAGATGCCGATTGCGGCGTGGTGGAAGGGGTCATGGGCCTTTTTGACGGGTTTTCCCCGGTTTTGGACGCCGGGAGCACGGCGGAGATGGCTAAGTGGCTGAACCTGCCCGTTCTTCTGATTGTGGACGCCGCCAGCATGGCCCGCAGCGCCGCGGCGGTGGTAAAAGGATTTGAGGCCTTCGATCCTGATGTAAAATTCGCGGGCGTTGTTTTCAACCGGGTGGGGTCTCAAAACCATCTTTCCATACTGAAAGAGGCCATTTCCCGCTATTGTGACATTCCGTGCCTGGGGGGCATCATCCGTGACGACCGCCTCGTGATGCCGGAGCGTCACCTGGGGCTTGTTACTTCGGAGGAAGCGTTTCTCTCCGGTGAAAAACTGGATTACCTGGTAAAGGTTATCGAGGATGGTTTGGATCTGGAAAGCTTGCTTAGGACCTGTGAAATCGCTCTGCCGGATGTACCCACTAAAGAGTTGGTCGCGACTGGAAGAGAGGCCAGAGTCGCTGTGGCGCGGGATGCCGCTTTCTGTTTTTATTACCCGGACAACCTGGAGTTTTTGGAAAAGGCGGGCGCGGAACTGGTTTTTTTCAGCCCCTTGAGGGATGAAGTGGTTCCGAGGGGATGTCACGGGATCTATTTCGGAGGGGGTTACCCGGAGGTTTTTGCTGAGACGCTTTCCGAAAACCGTTCCATGCGAGACTCTGTACGAGAGGCGGGGGGAAAAGGCTGTCCCATTTATGCCGAATGCGGCGGCCTCATGTTTCTCAGCGAGGGGATTACAACATTCGATGGAACACATTACCCTATGGCGGGGGTGTTTCCTTTCTCAACCCGGATGTTGAGGCGTTTCAGGGCCCTCGGTTACAGGGAAATCCGCTTGCGTAAGAATAGCCCCCTGGGAAGGGCAGGCACGGTCGTGCGGGGGCACGAGTTCCATTATTCAGATATTTCGGGTGATGATGCAGAAGGCTTTAAACAGGCCTATGATGTCATCGAGAGAAAGGGAAGACAGGCAACGGTTGAGGGGTTCCGTATTCACAATACCCTGGCGAGTTACGTTCACCTCCATTTCGGCAGCAACCCGGAACTCGCGAAAAACTGGGTTGACTTCTGTGTTAAGTGCGATGTTCTAACGTGAAGCTTGAAGAGTTTTAAGTGATTAAGTGTTAAGCCCGAAGAAAGAAGGACTGAGTGCTGAGTGGAAAGTTCTAAGTTCAACGTTTAAGAAACAACCTTGAACATAGAACATTGAGGGCTTCGTATTTGCGAAGCCCTCAACCTATTTCATCACATTCGGCAGGAACATGACGATTTGGGGAAAGGCGACCAAAAAACCTGTCCCAACGATGAGCGCAAATAGAAAAGGAAAAATTCCCTTAAATATCTTCTCAAGTGGGATGTCGTTGGCAATCCCGTTAACCACATAGACATTGATGCCCACCGGGGGCGTAATCACGCCCATCTGAGTGACGAGGACGATAATGACCCCAAACCAGATGGGGTCATACCCCAGCTGGATGACCACAGGATAAAAGATGGGGATGGTTAGCATAATCAGAGCCAGGGCATCGATAAAACACCCGCCCAAAAGATAAATTAAGATAATGGCGGCCATTATTCCCCATGGGGGAAGATTCAATCCACCAACCCAGTCAGCGATTTCAAAAGGGATGCGGGTAACGGCGAGAAAATGGCCGAAGATTACAGAGCCTGCAACGAGCAAAAGCACCATACAGGAGGTGCGCAGGGCTTCATAAAGGGATTTTACAAATCCCTTCCACGAGAGCTGTCGCTCGCCTACGCCGACGAGAAGTACCCCGAGAGACCCGACGGCGCCAGCCTCGGTAGGCGTGAAGAATCCCGCAAAGAGTCCACCCATCACGATTAGAAACACTGCCAGCGTTTCCCATAGATCTTTAAGAGAAGCAAGCATCTCTATGATGGTGAACTTTTCTCCCTGGGGACCTTGTTCCGGTCTTACTTTGCAGTAAAAATAGATAGCAAGACAGAACCAGGCAGTGATAAACAGGGCCGGAATGATGCCCGCAATGAATAATTTACCGATAGATTGTTGCGTCAGAACTCCATAAACAATCAGAACGATACTGGGGGGCATCAGCATTCCAAGTCCTCCGCCGGAAGCCACGGAACCTGTTGCGAGCTCATCCCCATACCCGTAGCGTTTCATCTCGGGGATCGCAACGGTCGCCATGGTGGCCGCGGTGCCGGGTCCGGAGCCGCATACCGCGCCAAAGGCGGTACAGGCCCAAACCGTTGCCATGGCCAGTCCGCCGCGAATCCTGCCCACGAATTTATATGCAACGCTGTATAAACGTTGGCTGATGCCGGCATTGAAGGCAATTTGGCCCATCAGCACAAACAATGGAATGACGATTAAACCATACGAAGAGTAGACGTCGTAGATATCTCTTGAGAGAAGTTTTAAACCCGCATGGAAACTTGTTAGATAACTAAATCCGAGGAAGCCGATGATGGCCATAACATACGC
>JALTEW010000301.1 GCA_027073795.1 bacterium
ATACCCCGAGGGCATTGGAGCCTCCCCCCACGCAGGCATAAATCCGGTTTGGTAGTTTCCCTTCACGTTCCATGACCTGCCTGTGTGTTTCCTTACCGATAATCGACTGGAAGTACGCGACCATCTCGGGGAAAGGGTGGGGACCACAGGCAGTGCCGAGAACGTAGTGTGTGCTGTTCATGTTGGTTATCCAGTCCCGCAACGCCTCGTTAATGGCGTCTTTCAAAATCATGGTCCCGTCACTTACTGGGATGACCTCGGCGCCCAGCTGCTCCATCCAGAAGACATTCGGCCGTTGCCGCGCAACATCCACCTTTCCCATGTAGATGGTGCACTGGAACCCAAACCTTGCCGCCATGGTTGCTGTGGCAACCCCGTGCTGACCGGCGCCTGTCTCGGCAATGACCCTGGTTTTCCCCATCCTTTTTGCAAGAAGTCCCTGACCAATGACATTGTTTAGCTTATGGGCGCCGGTGTGATTCAGGTCTTCCCGTTTGATATAGACGCGAGCAGTCCCGAAGGTGTGTGTAAGATTTTCCGCAAATGTAAGCGGGGTGGGCCTGCAGGAATAGGTGGACAGGATTTTTTCATATTCGGCCCAGAAATTAGGGTCCCTTCTGGCTTGTTTAAAGGCGTCTGTGAGTTCTTCAACGGTGGAGAAAAGCACCTCGGGTACAAAAGCGCCCCCGAATTCCCCGTAATAGCCTCTTCTATGACTCATGTATTGCTCCTTCCCTATTCACATGGGCGATTTTTTTCATCAATTCTTCCATGAGGAACCGACTCTTTTCCCCCGGGCTTTGTTCTATCCCGCTGTTTATATCCACCGCAAAGGGACGAACGGTCAGAATAGCCTCCTCGATATTGTCAGGATGAAGACCTCCTGCCAGGATGATTGGTATCCCGGTGTTTTTTGCCTCTCCTGCAAGGTCCCAGTCAAAGGTGCTTCCCGTTCCCCCTTTTTTTCCCTCGGAATAGGTGTCGAGAAGCAGTGCCCGCACCTTGCCTGCATAGGACCCGACCTCTTGAAGGGATGAGCTGGATCGTACCCTGATGGCCTTGACACATCGAGGCATGAGCGATTCGCACATCTCCGGGGATTCATCCCCATGAAGCTGTACAAGATCCAGGCCGCAAAAGGCCATTATTTCCCGTATCCTCGCCGGTTCTTCATTCACAAACACCCCAACGGTTTGCACAAAAGGCGGGAGACATCGGATAATCCTTCGGGCTTTTTCAGGCGGTATGGCCCTGGGACTACGGGCAAAGATGAACCCAAGGGCATCAACCCCCATCTCCGCCGCCATAAGCGCGTCAAATTTATTTGTTATACCACAGACCTTGACCCTTACCACTATCCTTTTCCTCACTTTGCCGCCTCGACCAATTCTTTCGTCTTCTCTTCCGGGTTTCCACTCTTCATGAGGGCGGTTCCGACCAATACCGCGTCCACCCCGGTCTTTTTCAATAGCCTGATATCAGCTTCGGTGGATATCCCGCTTTCACTCACCACAATACGGTCCTTCGGAACCAGGGGGGCAAGCTCCAGGGTGGTTCGGAGATCCACATGAAACGTGTCCAGGTTTCTGTTGTTGATGCCTATGATATCGGCGCCGGCCGCCATTGCTTTCTCAATGTCGGAGGCATCATGTACTTCGGTAAGGGCCGCCATTCCCAGCTCGTTCGTCATATTAAATAATTTCTTAAGCTGTCCCTCTGAAAGGATACGCGCGATCAATAGGATGGCATCCGCACCATAGAAAAGGGACTCTGTTACCTGGCAGGGATCCAGAATAAAATCTTTGCGTAGTATGGGTAAAGAGATTGCACGTTTGAGGCGAGGCAGTTGTTCCAAGTCGCCGCCAAAGAATGCCTTATCCGTAAGAAGAGAGACCACTGCTGCACCAGCCATTTCATAGCTCTTTCCAATTGAAACAGGGTCGGTTTTTTTACGAATATGTCCTGCAGAAGGAGAGGCAAACTTTATCTCGGCGATGACACTGATTTTCTCATGCACGCGCAATGCCCCCTTGAAGTCACGCGTAGGGCACAGTGTGTGTGAATCCTCCGCGTGCGTCCTCCCCTTTTTTAGGGCCTCCACTTCTTTTTGCTTATGGGCCAGTATTTCTATCAGTCGCGAATGTATGTCCTGCCTCCCCACGGTTCATCACGGGCAAAATTCTTGCTCTCGTTTGTTAAGCGAACAAGGGAATCAAGCTTTTCCCTGGCACGACCTGAATCGATGGAATCCTTTGCCCTCTCAATCCCCTCCGTAAAATCATTATCCAAGCCTGCCACCACAAATGCCGCTGCGGAATTGAGCAGGACTATATCTCTTTTGGGCCCTCTTTCGCCATCCAGTATTTTTCGGATAATCCGGGCGTTTTCCATGGCGTTTCCTCCCCTGATGGCCTCGGGGGCGGCGCGATAAAATCCATATTCTTCCGGGGTCATTTCGAATGTTTCGACTTTGCCTTTCTTTAAATGCGAGACAGTAGTGGGTCCGCAGATACTGATCTCGTCATATGTGCCTTCTCCACAAACCACAAAGGCCTCTCTGGTTCCCAACCTTTCAAGCACCTGCGCGATGGTTTCGGTAAGATGTGGATAGTAGACGCCGAGAACCTGTGAGGTGGCCCCTGCGGGGTTGGTAAGCGGACCCAACAGGTTAAAGATGGTCCTCACGCCTATCTCCCGCCTGGGTCCTGCCGCGAATCTCATGGCCCCATGGAATAGTGGTGCATAGAGAAACCCTATTCCGATCTCCCGAATGCATCGTTCAACATCCGAAACATTAACATCAAGGTTAACGCCTAAATTTTCCAGGACATCCGCGCTCCCACACCGGCTGGAAACAGCCCTGTTCCCATGCTTGGCAACCTTGACCCCGGCCCCCGCCGCCACAAAGGCCGTGGTGGTGGATACATTGAATGTATTGGTTCCGTCTCCGCCTGTCCCACAGGTATCCAGAATGGTCTCATCATCCACATTGATCTCGTCGCGATCAATGTGCACAAGATGGTTATTGACCTTCATCTTGGCGGCCTTGGCACGCATAACCCTAGCTGCCCCGGTGATCTCGTCTACGGTTTCGCCCTTCATCCTAAGGGCCGTGACAAAGGAACCGATCTGAGCGGGTGTGGCGTTGCCGGTCATGATTTCCTCCATGACCTCTTCCATCTCCTTTTCTGTGAGGTTTTCCTGTTTAACTACCTTTGCGATTGCCTGTTTGATCATGATTGATTTCCTCCTTTTAACAAAAAGTTTTTAATAAGTTTCATCCCTTCCCGTGTCAAAATGGATTCGGGGTGAAACTGGACCCCTTCTACCCTGTATGCGCGATGCCTTACCCCCATGACCTCTCCCTCTTCTGTCCAGGCGCTCACCTTGAGGCAATCGGGGACCGTGGCCCGGTCTACTATCAGGGAATGATACCGAGTTGCCTCAAAAGGGTTGGGAAGACCGTTGAAAATCGTTTCTCCGTCGTGAAAGACAGGGGAGGTCTTTCCGTGTATGATGCGATCTGCCTTTACTACCTTGCCTCCATAAGCAGCGGCAATGGCCTGGTGACCGAGGCAGACCCCCAGAATGGGTATCTTAGACCCAAGATGACGGATGGCCTCTATGGAGATACCAGCCCCTTCCGGAGTGCATGGCCCGGGAGAAATGAGGAGGGCAGAGGGGTTCAGTCGTTCCATATCGGGAATGCCTATCTCATCGTTCCGTAAAACGCTCACCTCCTGTCCCATGGTTTCAATCATCTGGACCAGGTTGTAGGTAAAGGAATCGTAGTTATCAATCACCAAAATCATCCTTCCTGTGCCCTTTCAATGGCCTTGAACATACCCGCAGCCTTTTTCAAGGTCTCCTCGAATTCCTTTTCCGGTGAGGAGTCGTATACAATACCTGCCCCCACCTGGATGGAGAGGCTGTCTTTTGAAAGCGTGATTGTCCGTATGGTGATGCAGAAATCCATATCTCCGTTGAAACCAAAATAGCCCACGGCCCCGGCATAGGCCCCTCTGGGACAGGGCTCCAGCTCGTTGATGATCTGCATGGCCCTGATCTTTGGGGCGCCGGTGACGGTGCCGGCGGGAAAGGCGGACATGAAGAGATCAAAGCAATCCAGACCCGGTTTCAGTTTCCCCTCAACATGCGAGACGATATGCATCACGTGCGAGTATCGCTCCACCTCCATGAATCTGGGCACTTCAACGGAGCCCGGAATTGCAACCCTGCCCACGTCGTTTCTGCCCAAATCCACCAGCATGATATGTTCAGCCCTCTCTTTGGGATCCGTTATGAGTTCTCTTTCCAATGCCTCATCCTCGCTTGTTGTCGCTCCCCTGGGTCGTGTTCCGGCGATAGGCCTGAGCTCGATTCTTCTGCCGGTGAGTCGGACGAGTACTTCCGGGGAAGCCCCAATCAGCCTTGTGTCGCCAAAATTGAGATAGAACATGTAGGGGGAGGGATTGACACTCCGTAAGGTGCGATAAAGGCTGAAAGAATCCCCTGAGATATCGGCTGAAAACCTCTGTGACAGGACCACCTGGATCACATCACCAGCAACGATATAATCTTTTGCCTTACTTACCGCTTTTTTAAACCCCCTTCTGCTGATATTGGGAACAAGGTGAGATACGTGGAGAGATTTATCCTCCGACTGGCGAAGCAGAGGGGCCTTGAGCTTTGAAATGACCCCATCTATTTCCCTAACAGCCTTTTCGTAAGCAATATCTGCATTGTCGTTATCCTCTAAGTGTACAAACATGACTACCTTTACCTGGTGTGTCAGGTGATCAAAGATGATGAGCAGCTTGGGCGCTATAAAGACACTCTCGGGAGAATCCGGGTCCACGGGGTAAGGCCACTGGATTGGCTCCCATTTTCTTACCAGATCATAGTTGAAATATCCTACGAGGCCGCCTGGGAAGGGCAAGTTTTCTTGGTCTTCTGCAGGGTGGAATGCTCTGTTTATATCCCTCAGGAGCTCCAGGGGGTTTCCCACATTATTCAATCTGATTTTTTTGCCCCCTTTCCAGATTTCCATATCTTGATCCCGCACAAAGACAACCAAGTGAGGATTCCACCCAATGAAGCTGTATCTTCCCCATCTCTTGCCGAACTCAGCGCTTTCAAAGAGGAATGTAAAAGGCTTCCCCCTGATCTTCAGGTATGCCGAAACAGGGGTTTCCGTGTCGGCCAGGATCTCACAATGCACGGCGATAACATTACTCCACTTGGCCATTTGCTCAAATTCGTGAAAATTGGGTGTTGCTTTCAACTCATTGCTCCATATAAAAAAGCCGTGGGGCTTTCGGCCCCACGGCTTTTTTAAAAAATCCTATACGTCAAGCGCCCGTGGAGCCTTTGGGAATGGGCCCACGGTCACTTGTTTACCTTTTTACATCGGGCCCATCTCCCTGTAAGAGCTGAGCCACCACCACTTACACAATGGATTAATTAAACCAAATCCCGAATATTTTTCTCTCTCATTCATATCGAGTAAACCTCTATCAAATGTAAATTACAATGTCAAGCCCCAAATTCGCCTAATCTGTCCCATATCTCCCAAAATCCTGGGTACGACTTTTTTACGCAGGTTTCACCCCTTATTCTTACCCCTGGGACCTTCAGCCCCACCACCGCAAGGCTCATGGCAATGCGATGGTCGTTATGGACATCTACGATTGCTGAATGAAGGGGTATTCCCCCGAAAATCAGGAGGCCATCCGGCAGTTCCTCGACATGTGCCCCAAGACGTTTCCACTCGCTTGCAATCGCCTTCAAACGATCGCTTTCCTTATAGCGCAGGTGACCCACCTTACGTATGATTGTCTTACCTCTGGCAAAGAGGGCTACGGCCGCCAAGGTTGGCACCATGTCCGGCATCTGACTCATATCCGCCTCAATCCCACTGAGCCCGTTTCCATAGACCGTCACCCGATCATTTTCCTTCATAGCTTTGCACCCCATTTGTTCCAATAAGTCTAAAAAATGGATGTCTCCCTGCCGTGTCGTGAAAGGATGAATATTTTCCGTTGTCACCTTGCCGCCAATAACCGCCGCTGCCGCCCAGAAGTAGGAAGCGGATGATACATCCCCTTCGATTGTGAATTCATGGGCTGAGTAGCGCTGGCCACTCTTAACCCTGTACCATGCATAGCCATTCCGTTCCACTGGAACGCCGAAGTGCTCCATGACCTCAGTTGTGAGATCAATATAAGGCGCGGAAACCGGCTTGCCATGTATCTCTATTTCCACTTCTTTTGATGCATAAGGCGCGCATAGGAGCAGTGAAGAAATAAACTGGCTGCTTTTGTTTCCGTGAATCTTAATCTTGCCACCTTTAATGTCACCACCGCGCACTAGAACAGGGGGCGTCCCTCCATCTCCGAGACAAACGGTTTCCACCCCCATCTGCCTTAGCGCTGTCGTTAGGTCCCCTATGGGTCTCTGGCACATGCGACGGCTGCCCTTAAGGATACATTCACAGTTAGCCAATGCCGCGAACGACATCAGAAAACGCAGCGTAGTCCCGGAATTTCCAACATAGACCTCTTTTCTGTTATCTTGTCGCTTAAATTCTCCACCTGTTCCCCATATCTTTAACGCCTCTCGATCAACAGGAAACATCGTCACGCCAAGTTTCTCCAGGGCATTCATGGTGTAAAGCGTATCTTCACATCGCAAGTAATTTTTGAGGATGCTTTCCCCTCGGGCCAAGGCCCCCGTGATGAGAGCCCGGTGCGTGATGCTTTTGGAACCAGGTATCCTGACGGCAGCGTTGAGTTTCTGGGTCGGTTTTATCTCCTTCATCAGGCTACTTTCCCATGCCGGCTTTTGCCAGCGCCTTTTTAACCGTTTGCTCCATAAAACGAACTGGGGGTTCAATACCCGTCCATAGTCTGAACTGCTCAACCCCCTGATGGACAAACATTGAAACGCCGCTAACAATATTACATCCTTTTGCCCGAGCTATTTTTAGTAACCTGGTATGGGCGGGGTTGTAAACGACATCCATAACCGTCATGCCCCTTCTTATAGCGCTCCCGGGAAGCGGACACTCGTCTATATTCGGAGTCATCCCTATGGGGGTGGTTTGGATGACAATATCCG
>JALTEW010000302.1 GCA_027073795.1 bacterium
TCTTTTGCAAAGGTCGTACGCTATCTCGGTAAGGTCGATTCCAACGGCATTATGGAGATAAAGGCAAGAATCAGCGGCCAGGTGCTTCGCCGAGTTCATCTTGAAGGGGATCCTGTCAAAAAAGGTGAGCTTCTTGTCGCTCTGGACAGCAAGAACAATGGGACGGTTCGGGAATTGAAGGCGCAAATTGCGGTGATTAAATCAAAAATTACCTCCTTAAAAATACAGAAAAAGAACCTTGCCGCAATCTACAAGCGCGATACCATATTGTACAAAAACGGCGCAATCTCCGAGGAGGCATGGGAACTGAGCGAGAATAGGTTGGCCGTCGTTAGGGGACAGATAACCGCCCTGAACAACGAGATATCTCAAATTGAGACAAAGCTGACCTATACAAGGATTACAACCCCCTGCGATGGCGTCCTCTCACGATACTATGTGAAAAAAGGGGATGTCGTTTTTCCGGGTCAACCTATCTGTCAAATCATTCAGAAGGGCTCATTTAAGATGAAGTTGGAGGTGACACCCGAAGACTTGAGCAGGATTTCCGTGGGGTCACCAATTTATATTGGCAAACTAACCTTGGAGGTCTCGCGGGTCTATCCGGCGACGTCCCAGCGCTCCCTGGGGATTATCGAGGCGGACTTTGGAAAGATTCCGTGTCCCTATAAGGTAGGGGAAGTGGTCCCGGTTAAGATTAAAGCCGAAACATTAAACGACGTGTGGATTGTACCTATCGAAGCTGTCCTGCACCGGGAAGACAAGGCGATGGTATTCGGCGTGGTCAAGGGTAAGATTTCCCCGGTGAATGTTACGGTTCTTGCCACTGGAGAGGTAAACGCTGCCCTCTCCTCGGATGGATTGAAGGAAGGGCTGCCGGTTGTTTGTGCTCATGAGAGCCGGTTAATGGTTCTGTATAAAGGCCAGTCTGTTAAGGTGACAGGCGAATTCGCCAGGGAGGCGCTGCAATGAATGTCGTTGAAGGGTATCTGAAGAAGCCTTATCTTGTCATGACCTTCATCCTGATGGTGGCCATTCTGGGAATTTTTGGGTACCACCGGATGGACTGGGCCTTATTTCCGGATTCCAACCGCCCCCAGATTGCCGTTGTGACTGTGGAACCGGGCGCTTCTTCAAGGGATGTCGCGGACAATGTGACGCGTCCGATTGAAAAGGAGCTTTCCACCATTGATGAATTGAGACAGATTACCTCCACTTCCAAAGACGAGGTCTCGGTTGTCCTGGCGGAATTTGAATACTCCAAGGGCCTTGAGCCTGCGGCCACGGATGTCGTTGCTTCCCTCCAAAAAGTGAAGCCCCTCCTACCCCACGACATCCGTGAGCCGCAGGTCTTCAAGATCAGCGATGCCACGGCAGCAACCATGACATTGGCGGTTTTCCCAAAGGAGGGGAGCCACTATGACCTCGCCATGGTCCGGGAGCTGGCAGACAATGCCATTAAGGAAGCCCTGCTTCGCCTCCCGCACGTGGCGAATGTGGAGGTATTCGGCGGGTATCATCGCGAGGTAGAAATCCTTGTCAACCCCGACAAACTGCACCGATATCACCTAACCCTTGCCGATGTCATTGCCGCCGTGAAACATGAAAATCTCAATATCCCCAATGGCCTGATGGTCAATCAACACCACCAGTTCCTGATTAAGACCTCTGGGGAATACTTTGCCATTGACCGTGTCGGCAATATTGTCCTGGGCAGGGGCGGGGAGGAACCCATTCACCTCAAGGACGTGGCAACGATTAAACGGGGGTACAAGGAACGAACCTCTGCCTATCACGGAGATGGAAGGCCGGCCATTGCCTTGAACATCCTGCGGGCCTACGGAGGCAACACCCTGAAAACTATTGAGTCCGTGAAGAAATTTCTCCCGCAATTGAAAAGGCAGTACCCTGGGCTCGATTTCAAGGTTACGGATACGCAGGAGCGCATTATTAATCTTAGTATCAAGAACATGATGGGAGCCCTGCGGGATGCCATTATCCTCACGGTGCTGACTATTTTCCTGTTCCTTGGCGATTTCCGGGGGGCCGTGATTACGGGGATATCCATCCCCTTTACCTACGTTATGACCTT
>JALTEW010000303.1 GCA_027073795.1 bacterium
GTGATGAACAATCCCTCTCTTGAGAGATTTCAGCATCAGATCCTGACAGGCGGGGTCATGTTCATTAACACCAACCTCGTGGAGCAGCGGCCAATACGAGGAGATATTGTTATCTATGAGATCCCTTCTAATGACCTTGCCCATCAACTGGGGAGTGACCAGAGTGCCAACATGGTCATGTTGGGGGGATTTATTGAAAAAACGGGGTTGGTCAAACTTGAAAATATTCGGGGCGCCATTGCAGATGTTTTTAAGGAAAAGAAGGCGGCAAAGGAGATAAATCTCAAGGCCCTGACCGTAGGCTACGATTATATGAGAAGTGACGGAGGAAAGCCCTGATGGCTATTCAACAAATTTCAATCAGTCTGGAGAATGTTCCGGGAAAATTGTCTGAGGTCAGTGAAATCCTCGGGCAAAACGGCATCAATATCATTGCTATCAGTGTGGTAGATGCGGCAGATGTCAGTTCCATAAGGATTGTGACCAACGAACCGCAGAAGGCGAGCGAGGTTCTGGAAAGCAATCATTACAATATCCACGTGACAGAGGTGCTGGCGGCAGAGGCGCCCAATCATCCCGGTGGCCTGAACGCTATCCTGAAGCCGCTGAAAGAGAAGAACATCAATGTTTCCTATCTTTATCCCTGCTTGGGGACAAAAGACAAGACAATCCTGATCGTGGGTGTGAACAGGCTGGAGGAGGCAGAAGAGACCCTGAAACAGAGCTGGGTAAAGCTTATTGGGGAAGAGCTATACAGCCTGTAACCATGTGTTCAGAGTTCAATGTTCTGAGTTTAACCACGAACCTTGAACGCAGAACTTTGCGGAGGCATGAAGAAGGGGGTGGCCTTCAAAACCGCCCCCTGAGTTTTGGCGAGATCTGCCTCATCAGGCATAACTGTGCAGACCGGCGATCAGATAATTGACCCCGAAGTAGGTAAACAAAACCGCAATGAAACCCAGGACAGAGAGATAGGCCGCCTTTTTCCCGTGCCACCCACGGGTGTAGCGCGCGTGGAGAAACGCCGCGTAGATGAACCAGGTAATCAGGGACCAGGTTTCCTTGGGGTCCCAGCTCCAGTAGCTTCCCCAGGCATAGTTGGCCCACATGGCCCCTGTAATGATACCGATGGTCAGAAAGGGAAAGCCAATAATAATCGATTTGTAGTTCGCGTCATCCAAAACACGTGCCTCGGGGAGCCACGAAATAGGCTTCCCCTCGCCTTTCCGTTTGGACTGGATGAGATAGAGGATGCTGACAACAAACGCAGCGGCGAAAGAGGCATAGCCGAAAAAGCAGGTAGTCACGTGAATGGTAAGCCAGTTGCTTTGAAGCGCTGGAATCAGGGGATGAATCTTATCGCTTACTCCAGGGATCAGTGAGGTAATGGCAATGGCAATAAAGGCAAGAGGGACGAAGAAAACGCCGATGACCTTTCGCTTGTAGCGCCATTCAAAAATCAGGTACAGCAGAACCATGGTCCACGAAAAAAAGATAAGGGATTCATACATGTTAGACAGGGGAACGTAACCGTAACCCGTGAGGTGAGTTTCGCGCCATCGAAAAGCAATCCCTGCCGTGTGGATAAGAAAGCCGGCGATTAAAATGAGTGTGGCAATGGTTCCCACCTTCTTGCTTTTGAAGGCCATGAAAGCCAGGTAGAAAAGCGTGGCTACGATATAGATCATCATAGCAATACCAAAGAGTTTGGAACTGATCATCGGAATATCAGGCATAAGGGTTCCCTTTCATGCTTATTCTTTTACCCTTGTTCTTTTCCACTCACAACTTTTTGCAAAAAACTTCCTCATATAGTAGCAACTAAGAAAGAAATGTCAAATGAAGTGAATGGGCGTGGGGATTTAACATTTGATGAGACAGAAGACAAAAGGTCGAAGGGCAGGGTTCAAAGCTCCGTCGCGCACTCCGTAGGGTCGCCCCGAAGCTTGTCGATGGCGTGCCGAAGGGCGGGGAAAATTACCTCCATGCACTCTGCAACGGCCTTGGGGCTTCCAGGAAGGTTGATGATAAGGGTCCTTTTAGCGATACCGCTGACGGCCCGGGAAATCATGGCATGGGGGGTTTTCTTCAGGCTTTCCGCCCGCATGGCCTCGGCAAATCCCGGAACTTCCCGGTCAATGACCTCAAGCGTTGCCTCGGGCGTTACGTCTCGCGGCGCGAGCCCCGTTCCACCGGTAGTGAGGATAAGGTCCGCTTTGGCATCAACCCCTTTCATGAGAGTTTCCCTAATGACCTGTTTCTCATCCGGTATAATGGAACTGAAAAGGACCTTCGCACCCAGGCGCGTGGCATACCAGGAAAGGAAGCGCCCACTGACGTCTTCCCGTTCCCCTCTGGCGCCCTTGTCACTAAGCGTGATGAGGGCCACTTTAGGGGCATCGGGTTCAAGGGATCCCGCTTCCAGAATTTTGACAATATCTCCGGGTTTGACCATACCCCCTTTCAGGACGCGACCAAAGCGTCCCTCACGGCTGACGATGTAGGGACGGCCACTTTCCGGGGGCTCAAATGATTTTTTACCGATCTCCAGTATTTTCATCTCCGCACCACCTATGGAGAGAATGGTTCCTCGGCATAATTTTTCCGGGGAGATTCCCTCTATAGTAAGATTTTCAGAGTAGCTATTCTCTTCAAAGGATTCCCGGATCGCCCTGGGGACAAGTGAAAGCGTTTCAACCGGGAAAAGGCTGATTTGCCTGTCCCAGTCACCCCCATGGGCATCTCCCTTGAGCCCCCATTTGGGAGACAGGATTCCCTCCTCAATCGGATGTTTGGGAACGCCCCTGATTTTTCCCAAATTGACTGAAACCAGATGTCCGTGCATAGATAAAGGGAATTCCTTCTGAAAGAAATTTTAAGTATGTGCTGATATCAGCCCCTTGAGACATAGGTTCCGCTCTTCCCGCCGCTCTTCTTGACAAGATGGATATCCTCAATAACCATCCCCCTGTCCACAGCTTTTCCCATGTCATAGATTGTCAGGAGGCTTGTTGTGACGGCAACGAGGGCTTCCATTTCCACGCCCGTAGCGCCGCGGTTCTTCACCTCGGACAAGGCCGTGATGGTGGCTTGTTCGGCACTTAGTATGAAATCGACAGAGATCTTGCTGATGGGGATAGGATGACAGAGGGGAATAAGACGTGGGGTCTGTTTAGCCGCCATGATCCCGGCGATACGAGCGGTTCCCAAGACATCCCCTTTTTTCATCTGTCCCTGTCGGATAAGTCTGAATGTTTCGGATTTCATACGGATGCGGCCCTGGGCAACAGCAATCCGGAGTGTTTCCGGCTTCTCGGAAACATCCACCATGGTGGCTTCTCCCGTTGGGGTCAGGTGAGTAAGTCTCTCCATATCTCCTCCCATATCGGCCTCTATCCGCCGATGCTCCACATCCCGCGGTGACATTTCGGCGCAGAGATGGTTTGAAGGTGATGCTGTTTGGGTTTCAGCCTCAAGGTCTCAAACAAAAGGTTTTTGATGACCGTTTCATCCCCCCCGTTTCTCAGGGGGGTCTTGATATCAATTTCGGTGTCTGAAAAGAGGCAGGGGCGGAAATGCCCGTCAGCCGTGAGACGAATACGGTTACAGGTTCCGCAGAAGTGGTTGCTCAGCGGGCTAATGAGCCCAATCTCTCCCCTGGCCCCGGGAACCTGGAAAACCCGGGCAGGGCCGTTGTTGTGGGTGCCATCGATGGGAACGAGTGGGTAAACAGATTCTATCACTTCCTTTATTTTTTGAACACTCAGGAAATCATTGTCGTTCCATTTTTCATTGACGGGCATGTATTCAATGAATCGCACTACATAAGGGTCTTCAAGCGTTAGGCGGACGAAATCGAGAATCTCATCCTCGTTATACCCCTTCATGGCAACGATGTTAATTTTTACAGGGGATAATCCTACCTCTCTGGCTGTTTGAATTCCTTTCCATACCTGGTGGAAGAAGTCTCTCCCCGTGATGGTTTTATATCGTTCAGGCTTAAAGGTATCAAGACTGACGTTGATGCGCTTGAGACCAGCTTGTTTCAAATCTCGAGCCAGGCGATGTAAAAGGACGCCGTTGGTGGTGACGCTCAGGTCCTCGACGCCCTTTAAGCCCGAGATTTGAGAAATGAAATCGGGAAGTCCCTTTCGTAGAAGGGGTTCCCCACCGGTAATTCGGATTTTTCGAATACCTTCCTCTACAAGGACACGGACAATCTTAGCAATCTCTTCAAATCTCAATATTTCCTCGTGGGGCACCCAGGAAATATTATCAGTCACGCAGTAGATGCACCTCAGGTTACAGTGATCGGTGATGGAGATTCTCAGGTAATCAATGGTGCGGCCGTAGGTATCTTTCAGTATCTTTGTCATATTGGTTTCTCAACACCGCTTTCGGAGGGGTCATAACCTCCAAGCGTTTGGACGGTTTCTCTAAATGTTTTAGACCGAATAACGCTCAGCAGGGCCTTCATCCGCCAGTCCTCAAGAAACTCTTCAGGAATGACGAGATCATAAGGCTCCTCGGTTAGGGGGATAAAATCAAGTCCCAGGGCCTGAGCAGCCGCCTGGATTCCCATGCCACAGTCCACCATACCTCCCCTGATTTCCGCCGCGACCATGGCGTGGGTGGCGACCTCATTAGCGTAACCAGAAACGCCATCGGGCGAAACGCCCTCCCTTTCAAGAAGAACATCGAGAAGGACGCGGGTCCCGGCCCCTCTTTGACGGTTCACAAACTGGACGTCCTCTCGGGTTAGGTCCCTGATAGAGGTAATCCCCTTTGGATTTCCCTTTTGAACCATCAGCCCCTGGGTGCGTTTGAGGAGGTGAATGAGACGCACCTTGCGACCGGGGAGATATTTTTTGATATAGGGAAGGTTGTATGTCCGGGTCTCCGGGTCCAGCAAATGAACGGCAGTCAGGTGAGTCTTGCCACTCTTCAGGGCAAACAGCCCGCCAAGGCTTCCAACCGAGCCAATGGCCAAGGCAACCCCGGTAGCCTGCTGTGACAGGAGGACATTGATGCGATCCAGGCTTAGGTCGTGACTTCCAATGAAAATCAGTTGGCCTTTCAGTTGACGCAAACCCCTGCGAAGTTGAATGGAGACGGGCGTGTTATCAGAGGCACCTTCTGATTCCATCGGGATCCTGAGAATCCCGTCTGCCTCGCAGAGGCTCTTCAGGATGCCTGCCCCCCTCGGCAGGGGGACCGCCATCCAGCGATCCTTGATTTTGCCCAGCCGCACCCTGATCAATTCTTCCTGCCCCAGCTTTGAGGGAACTTTCCTAACCATCTCAGCTGAAAGGGTCGGGCGCGGAGAGAAAGGTTTTCCAGTCACGGCGGTCATAAAGGGATAGATAGCCTCCTCATAGAAGAGTGCGGCGGAAGTGGGGTAACCGGGGATCCCGAAGGCAGGCTTGCCCGACAGGGTGGCGAAAAGGGCCGGTTTGCCGGGCATCATGGCAATGCCATGGATCTGCACGTTGCCAAGTTTTTCAAAGACCCCTCGCGTAAAATCCTTTGAACCGGCTGATGAACCTGAAAGGACAAAAAGGATGTCTGAAGTCTTCAAAGCGGCTGTAATCGCCTGACACAATTTTTCTTCTTCGTCCTCACAGGGTGGAAAAACGGAGGGGATTCCCCCATCTCTCTGGACATAGGCTGCCATCATCCGGCTGTTAGATTCGATGACCTGCCCTGGCATCGGCGTTGCTTCCGGGGAGACCAGTTCGGACCCAGTCGGTATAATCGCGACCCTGGGCCTTGGCCTGACGCGGAGGGAAAAAATTGCCGCGTTCAGAAGCGAAGCAATATCGGGAGGATAGATTTCCTGCCCCGGGACAAGAAGAAGATCACCTCTGATGATGTCTTCCCCTACGGGACGAACGTGTTGCCAGGGATGAGCGGCCTGGCGAATCTCGATGACTCCGGGTTGTTTTTCCTGAATTTGTTCCACCATAATGACGGTGTTGGTCCCCTCCGGCATAGGGACACCGGTATTGACCCAGAAGGCCGTCTTACCTATCTCCAGAAGTTTGGGCGAAAATTCGGATGCGCCAAAGGTCATTTCGGCCTGGACGGCGATCCCGTCCATGGCCGCTGCGGCGTAGTGAGGAATCGAACGCTGGGCATAGACTGCCTCTGCGGCAATCCTTCCCAATGCCTCTGAGGTGTCGATGGTTTCATCGCCGGGAAGGGTCAATGACGCAAGGCTCGCGAGGATTTTTTGCCTTGCCTCTTCAAGGGGCGTGAGCGTGAGATAGATAGAACGTTTCATGTTAACACTAATATATCCACTTCATCGCCCTTGTAAACCCCTTCCGAATTTAATGGGATTTGAATCAAGGCATTTGCCTCCACGAGAGAGGAAATAATGCCTGACTTACTGAAGATAGGAACGGCTGTCCTGTCCCGCCCTGTCCCTTTCACCCTGGCGCGGACAAAGTCTTCCCTGCCCTGAGCGGAAGGGATATTTTCAAGGACCCGGGCACATTCCCACCTGAAAAGATCCTCATGGTTTGCCCCTAAAAGAGCATGGATAGCCCGGGTAACGAGGAGGTGGGCGATAACCCAGGCGGATACAGGATGGCCCGGTAGTCCAAAGACCATTTTCCCCCCCACCTTTGCGATGATTGTAGGCTTCCCCGGACTAATGGAAACCCCATGAACGAGAAGGGTAAAATCGGGGAAGGTTTCAAGCACCTTCAGGGTCAGGTCTCTGATGCCGACGGAGCTTCCCCCTGAAAGGAGGAGTAGGTCACAGGAGGCCAGCCCTTCTTCACAGGCCTTTTTCAGAGCTTCTTCCTCGTCCGGTACGAGGCCGATAAAGATGGCTTCACCCCCGCTTTTTTCAACCAGGCCACTCAGGGTAAAGCGGTTGATGTCCCGGATCTGGCCAGGCATGGGCTTGCTCTCTGGATCAACGATTTCGTTGCCCGTGGAAACGATCCCAACGACAGGGGATTTTGTCACGGAGACCCGTGTTATCCCGAGCGCGCTCAGAAGGCCCATTTCCTGGGGGCGAATTCTCTTTCCCTTTGCCAGGGCGATGGCCCCCTGTTTAATATCCTCCCCGACCTGAATG
>JALTEW010000304.1 GCA_027073795.1 bacterium
CCGACCTGACCATCACGCAGATGGGTCGGGAGACCTTCGTGGACCATGACAACCCAGACGAAATAGATCGGCAGTGGGCACAAAAAGGGATGCACCTGGCTTGGCAACTAAAAGCAATGCCTAAAAAACAACCAACAGCAAATTGAATCGATAGCTGGAACTTCTCCGTTTTTGACGCAAGCTGTAAAGAAGGTTATAATATCATTCGAAGGAGGGTTTCATGGACTGGAGGCTTTTTTCCGTTACTTTTGCGACTGTTTTTTTAGCAGAAATGGGAGACAAAACCCAGTTAGCAACCATCGCCTTGACAGGGGAGTCGAAAAAAATGTTCACTGTTTTTCTGGGCGCCGCCAGTGCCCTGGTGATTGCGTCCCTTATCGGTGTCCTTGCAGGGGGGATGATATCCAGATATATTCCCGAAGATATCATTCGGAAAATAGCTGCCCTTTTTTTTATTGTGACGGGCGTTCTTTTTTTCTTTGGAAGGGTGTAACACTCAAACAAGGAGGTTAGTTCAATGAAAGTAGCCAGTGGTTCTTCAACCCTTGAACTCGTCCAGGGTGACATCACAAAGCAGGATACCGAGGCGATTGGCAATGCTGCCAATTCAAGGCTGGCCGGAGGCGGGGGAGTGGATGGTGCCATCCACCGGGCGGGGGGACCCGCCATTATGAAGGAATGCAGAAAGATCGGTGGCTGTCCCACGGGTCATGCCGTCCTCACAACCGGTGGCAATCTCAAGGCAAAATATGTGATTCACGCCGTGGGTCCCATCTACCGGGGCGGAAACGCGGGGGAAGCGGAATTGCTTAAAAGCGCCTATCTGTCGTGTCTGAAAATCGCCACGGAGAAAGGCATTAAAAGTATCGCCTTTCCTTCCATCAGCACAGGCGTATACGGGTACCCCATCGATGAGGCTTCAAGAATCGCCCTGACCACCTGTATGGACTATCTGAAAGAACATCCCGAAATTGAACTGGTGCGTTTCGTTCTTTTCGGGGACGCCAACTACCGGGCCTACGAAAAGACCCTGAAGGAAATCCAGAGTGAGCACGGATGATGGATATCTCCCTTGAACAAATTGACGAGGTCCGCTGGCGTATTCCCAAAGCGGGCGGCATGCGGGTCGATGGAATTATTTACACCGACCAGGAATTCGTAAAGGCACTAAAATCAGACGGCAGCCTAAAACAGGTCGTTAATGTCGCCCATTTGCCCGGGATCGTCAAGGCTTCCATGGCCATGCCGGACATCCACCAGGGATATGGCTTCCCCATCGGGGGGGTGGCTGCCATGGATGTTAAAAACGGTGTCATCTCCCCCGGCGGCGTCGGGTACGACATCAACTGTGGCTGTCGGGTTGTCACCAGCAACCTGACCGCCACAGGCCTCCAAAAGGACTTGAATTTCATCCTGGACGAGCTCTATCGCGCCATTCCCTGTGGTGTTGGGGGCAGGGGGCGCTTCCACCTCTCCGCGAAAGAGGTCAAAGGCGTCCTCAAAAAGGGGGCTCTCTGGCCGGTTGAGAAGGGATTGGGTGAAAAGGATGATCTGGAATTCACGGAAGACTATGGCGTCATGGAATCGGCAGATCCCTCTGCTGTCAGCGATTACGCCATCAAGCGTGGGCAGGATCAGTTGGGCACCCTTGGTTCCGGGAATCACTTCCTAGAACTCAGCCGTGTTGAAACCATCTACGATCCGGAAACTGCCTCACGCTTTGGGCTTTTTGAAGATCAGGTGATCATTTTCATCCATTCGGGCTCTCGGGGGCTGGGCTATCAGGTCTGTGACGATTTCCTGCATCAGATGGTTAAACACCTCTCTGACCTTCCCTTTACCCTACCGGACCGGCAACTGGCATGTGCTCCTGTCGCCTCACCCACGGGAAAACGCTACTTTGCCGCTATGTCGTGTGCCGCCAACTACGCATGGGCCAACCGCCAAGTACTCATGACCCTTGCGATTCAAACGATTGAGAATGCCCTGCGTTTGAGCCCCAAAGAGCACGGCATGCGACTTCTTTATGACGTCTGCCACAACATCGCCAAGATGGAAACCCATGCCTTCAAAGGAG
>JALTEW010000305.1 GCA_027073795.1 bacterium
TGCCGTTCAGGTGGCCAAGGAAAATGCCCTGCGCAATGGTGTTTCGAATATTGTAGAGTTCCGGGAAGGAACCCCGGAAGACGTTTCTGGAGAGTATGGTCTCATTATGGCGAATATTAATGAAGCGGTTCTCTCTGGTCTCCTCGAGGAATTCATTAGACATTTGAGACGTTCCGGAAGACTGGTAGTTTCCGGTATTTTATCGGAGCAGGGGAAGGCCTTCGTTGAGAAAGCCGCCCGTTTTGGTTTAGGGAAAATGAGCCAGCGTCATTCACGTGGGTGGGTTTCCTATTGTTTAGGGATGATAGCGTGAGCAGGACCTTCCAGTTTTTTGCGGTCAGGATAGATGCGACTAAGGGGGAAGCTTTTATTACGGATGGGGATCATCTCCATTTGAGGAGTGTTTTGCGCCTCAAACCTGGCGGTCCGGTGCTGATTTCGGATGGGAAAGGCAGTCTTTACCATGCCGTTATTTCTGAAATAGGTAGCGAAATGACCCGGGTTCATCTTCTTTCACCGGTGAGCTGGAACCCTGAATCGCCACTTGTCGTAACCCTGATACAGGCTATGCCCAAGCGAAGGAAAATGGAGTGGATATTACAGAAATCAACGGAACTTGGGGTAACCCGTGTCGTACCTGTCTTTTCAGATTACAGCGTTCCTCGGTTTTCGGGTGAAAGGGAAAGGCGCAAGCAGGAGAGATGGAATCAGATCCTGAGAGAGGCAGCGAAGCAGTCGTATCGGGGAATTATTCCGGAACTAGCGGGGATAACGTCATTTGAAAGGATCATTAAGTTGCGTGAGGCTTCTCTGAAAATTCTCTGTGCCCCTGAGGGGGAAGTTCCGTTGCGTCATTGTCTCGAGGGGGTTGGTAAGATTAGTGATATTCTCGTAGCCATTGGGCCCGAGGGGGGATTTAGCCCGTCTGAAATCGCCCTCGCGCGATCCAGGGACTTTATCATATGCACGTTAGGTCCCAGAGTCTTGCGTTTGGAGACGGCTGTCGTTAAGGTACTATCTGTCCTGCAATATGTTTTGGGGGACGGATAAGAGGGTTGCCATGGGGTTGAAACCGTATCGATTTGATTTGATGCAGGGGTTCTTTTCCAAGCGGATTTTCCCCTGGCTGTTTGCTCGTGTTGAGATATCGCCTGAGCACCTGAAAAAGTGGCGGAGTCTTGTCTCGAGGGGAGTTGTTGTCCCCCTTCTTGATTCACCAAGTCGGATAGATTTTTTAGCACTTTATTATCTTTACCGACATAAGGGGGGGAATTTCCCAAAATTTCCCATGGGCATTTCCATGCTTCCCTGGATATCGTTCAGGGGATGGTTTGCCCATGCCAAGGCACATGTTTTATGGATTCTGAAAAGGGAATGTAACTTCGATCCCTTTATACAGGAGGGAGATATCTCTAGGCTGGGGAGGGTTCCCTTTACGGTTTATATCAATCCAGCCGGTGCCTACGTCCAGCGTTGCTTGAGCTTTCGGACAACACCCCTGGAAGCGGTTGTAAGATCTCAAAGGACATCTACCTTGCCAATCTATCTGGTGCCACACCTCGTTGTTTATGATGTGCTGCCCTGCACGGAGAAAAGGTCATTTTACACGGCATTCTGGGGGAAGTTGTCGACGCCTAAATGGACCTTGCGGGTGAAGAATGTTTTATTGAGAAGGAAAATTCAGGTGAGATTGGGGATCCCGATCGATGTTCAAAGGTTTTTAAAGCAACGCCCCGGACAACCGGATAGTAATATAGCCAGGGAGATGCGCCAGACGGCTATGGTGATTCTTGATAAGAAATTACGCAGTATTTCCGGGCCCCCCCTGCCTTCGCGTGACCGCATGGTGTCACAAATTATAGAGGACCCGGATCTCTGGGAATTTCTTGAGAAAACGGCCTCTATTCAACAAAAACCCATAGAAGAACTGACAAAAAAAGTAAGAGATTATGCCACGGAGATCGCTGCAGATTTGAGGATTTCTTATGTGAAGGGGTGGGAGAGGATTCTGCGGTGGGTCTGGCGAAATCTGTATGAAGGTGTGGATGTCAATGAAAAGGCGCAGCAGAGGTTGAGGAGGATTGCGAGGAATTATCCCATCGTCTATATCCCCTCCCATAAGAGTCATATTGATTATTTCCTGTTGTCTTACGTCCTTTATGAGATGAATCTTCCTCTTCCCCTGATTGCGGCGGGTATTAATCTTTCCTTCTGGCCTGTGGGGCCAATTTTTCGGCGTTCGAGCGCATTTTTCATCCGGAGGACGTTTAGGGATAATCCCCTTTATGGAGAGGTATTTTATTTTTACTTGAGGGAATTGATCAGAGAGGGGATACCAATAGAATTCTTCATCGAAGGGGGGAGGAGCCGGACGGGAAAACTGATCCTTCCCAAGAAGGGAATGATTTCCATGATATTTCGGGCCTTTTTCGATGAATCCATTCCAGATATCTATGTGGTTCCTACTGCCATTTCTTATGAAAGGATTGTGGAAGAGGAAGGATACGTACAGGAACTGCGTGGAGGTGAAAAGCGGAGGGAAAAGAAGTGGGATCTCTTCAAAATTCGCAAGATTTTCAGGAAGCGTTATGGAACTGTTTTTGTGCGGTTTGGAACCCCTATCTCCCTTAAGCGATATTTGGGGAAAAATAATGTGAAGATGCTTCCAGAGTCCGTGGAAAGACGGCGAGAGTTGTATCAGAGGGCTGCAGATGATGTCATAAGGGCCATACAGAGCGCCATGGCTGTAACGCCTTCCTCTCTTGTCGCGGCGGCCCTGCTCTCCCATATAGATCGAAGCATAAGCCGTTCGAAGGTCATAGAGACGTCGGAACTTTACCTGAAAATTCTGGAAGACCTGAGAGCGGATTTCCCCCTGAAGGGGGAGGATGTTCGGGCGGCTCTGTGGCGTTCTCTCGACCTTTTTACACAGGATGGCGTTGTACGTAAAGGTGTGGAGATTGACAGGGGAGACCTTTCCTATTTTGTCCCGCTGGAGAAACGTATTCATCTGGAGTTCTCTAAAAATATGATGGTAGCGCATCTTGCGCCGATTTCTTTGTATGCTTGGGCGGCTCGTGTTTCGCAGAGAAATCGCTCGGTTTCCCCTTATCAGGTATTCAGCCTCCTATTTCATTTGCTCAGGTATGAATTTCTTCTGCCGGTTGAGCATCCCATGCAATGGTATAAACTGGGACACGCCAAATTGGAGGGCTTGCCTGATGAAGGTGTGCAAGCCCTTTGCCACCTGACGCTGAGTACCCTCGAAGGATTTTTGGTAGGTTCTTCTTATATCCTGAGAGGCATGCAGGACGACCAGGTAAAAGAGAAGAGGCTTGTTCGGGAGATGATTCGATGGGGGAAAGAGATGTTAGCGGCCGGTCAGATTCAGTGCCCTGAATCCTTTACTTCTGCGATACTTCAGGGATGGCTTCGTGTTGCCCTTGAAGAGGGAATTCTTACGGAAGTAAGGGATATTTCTTTACGTAGGCGGCGGGAGAGCAGGCACAAAAAGGGCCCGAATTTTCAGAAGGTCGAGGAGATTCTGGAATTTCTAAAGATGGTAATCACATAAAGGGACGTAGGGAGATATAATGGGGAAGAAGGATTTGAAGAAACATTCGAGAGATGGGTTTAAGATGATCAAAACGATTTTCTGCGAGGTTGTTAGTGATACTGCTTTTTCTTCTTACAAGAGGATGATATAAAAAAGTGTTTTTCCCGGAAAGGGAAAAGGGGATCTGGGGGATCTGGACTTAAAAGGTAGGTGTATGACAGAAATTATTGCGGTGGCAAACCAGAAGGGGGGGGTTGGAAAGACGACAACGGCTGTCAACCTTGCAGCGGCGCTTGCGCTTCAGGGCAGGCGTGTCTTGCTCGTGGATATGGACCCTCAGGGAAATGCCACAAGCGGGTGTGGCCTCGATAAGGAGGAACTAACAGCAACGGTTTATGATGTTTTGTTAGAGAGCCTGAACCCACAGGAGGTTATAAACCCCACGTCGATGAGTGGGATGGATATCCTGCCAGCCAATGAAGACCTTATCGGTGCGGAAGTGGAGCTTGTCCATGAAATAGGACGTGAATATTTTCTGAAAAGGTTTCTGTCCTCGGTTTCAAAGGAATACCAGTATGTCTTCATTGATTGTCCCCCTTCTCTGGGGTTATTGACGGTCAATGCCCTGACTGCTGCGGGGGGGGTTATTATTCCACTTCAATGTGAGTTCTATGCCATGGAGGGCCTGTCGCAGTTGTTACGAACCCTTCGACTGATCAAGCACTCGGTTAATCCTAATCTTCGCATTACAGGAATTTTGCTGACCATGTTCGACGTACGCAACAATATTTCCCACCAGGTAAAGGAAGAGGTCTGCCGGCATTTTCGGGACCGGGTTTTTCAAACAGTTATCAGCCGCAACGTCCGTTTGAGCGAGGCGCCCAGTTTTGGGAAAAATATCTTTGAATATGACCAGCGGTGTGTGGGAGCCCTGGGGTATAAAATGCTGGCAGAGGAGTTGATAAAGAAAGGAGGGAACCGTGTCCAGGAAAAAGGTGCTGGGTAAAGGAATTCACGCTCTGATTCCTGAGGGGATAGACGACAGGGGGAATTTCTTTTTTATTGGGATAGAAAAATTGCGTCCCAACAAATCCCAACCACGAAAATCCATCAGTCAGGAAAAGTTGACATCTCTTGCCGCCTCCATCAAAGAAAAGGGGATTCTGCAGCCTCTTTTGGTCAGGCCTGTGGAAAATGGCTACGAGATCGTGGCAGGAGAACGTCGATGGCGTGCTGCGCAGAAGGTGGGGTTAATGGAAGTTCCCGTAGTGGTTCAGGGATTCGGAGAACAGGAAAGCCTGGAGGCCGCATTGATTGAGAACCTGCAGCGAGAGGACCTGAATCCCATTGAAGAGGCGCTGGCTTATGTTGAATTAATGAAGCAATGGAAACTGACACAGGAAACGCTTGCCGTTCGGCTTGGGCGAAACCGTTCCACAATTGCCAATACCGTGAGATTGCTTCGTCTTTCGCCAAAGGTTCAGCGACTTGTGAGCCGGTCTGAAATCAGTGCGGGGCATGCACGTGCGCTTCTTGCCATTGAGGATTTTAAGGCCCAGGAGGTTCTATCGGATGAGATTATCAGGAAGGGGCTTTCGGTGCGTGATGTGGAGCGCCGTGTCAAGTCGATGCAGGCGAAACCTCATAAAAAAAAGCAGGAAGAGAATCCTTACATACGAGATATACAGAACCGTCTGGAGAGAGCTCTGGGGACAAGGGTAAAGGTTTCTCTGCAAGGAGAAAAAGGGGTGATAAAGATCTCCTTTTTCAACCTGGATGAATTGGATGGTTTGGTTAAAAGGATTTGTCCCTGATTGGTTGAAAAGGGAATATAATTATGTTAGGGTTCGAGAAGTTAGATTATATTGGGAATAAGAAGATGTGAGGAATTAATCCATGGCTAAAGGGACAACAAGGGATATTCGGGCTTTCCTGGGGGAACAGACAAGTTTTGAAGGAAAGCTCATCTTTGAAGGTACGGTTAGGATTGACGGTAAGTTTCAGGGCGAAATTCACACAGAAGATGTTGTAATTATAGGGGAAACGGCAGAGGTAAACGCTGAAATTAATGCCGGAGAAATTATTATCAGTGGGACGGTCCGTGGAAATGTGTATGCGAAAAATAGCCTCGAGATTCTTGCGCCAGGGAAGGTCTACGGAAATATCTTGACTCCAAAACTTACCATACAGGAAGGGGTTGTTTTTGAGGGGACCTGCCGCATGGAACAACTGGATGTTCCCGTTGACGCCAAGGTGTCGGTTCTGAATCCGGAAGCCATAGCCCAAGGTCAGGATAAAATCGCCGATTCGTAAGACCGGGTACAACCTCTTTGGTGGAGTGGCGCTTGGCAAATGTTGCAGTCAGGCCAGAGTGTTACCCCGTTGTTCTTTGTAAATTAAGTTTTTGATATGTTAAACGGGTCCTTTTGCTAAAGGCGCAACCGCGAATTTCAAACAGGAAGGGGGGAATTAGGTGAAACAAAAGAGGGTAGGAATGGTGACCCTGATAGGCATTCTCTTGATAACATCCCTGTCTATCGCGGGGCCGAACATGCAGCCCGGCCAATGGGAAATAACCACGACCATAGAGATGCCTGGTATGCCCATGAAGATGCCCCCGATGACGACCACGCAATGCTTGACGAAAGACAACCTTGTTCCCAAGCAACCCTCCCGACCTGGTGTAAATCAGCCCTGTGAGATTACGAATTCGGGAGTCAATGGCGATACGGTATCGTGGAATATGAGGTGTGCTGACGAAGGGAAGACTGAAGGGCATGGGGAAATCACTTATCACGGCGACACCTTTGAAGGCGTTATCAAGATGATCTCAGGTATCTCAGGGAAGGGAAGGATGCAGATGACCCTTCATATGAAGGGGAAACGCATCGGCGAATGCAAGTAGAGAGAGGTATCAGGGCTTAGCCGAATGCCCTGAAAGAACGTTTGAGAGTTCTTCCTGGACATATTTCAGGCGGTCCAGATCTTCCTCGCCGATCCGCCCAGCTGCTTTTTGGGAAATTTGCTTTTTAATCTCTGCGATTTCGCGCTCAAGAGATGATAGTGTGTTGATAAATGTATCTGTGAGGGGAAATTCTACCCCGGGAGGCGCTTCTTCCGCCTCGACGGGCAGTCCTTTCCGCTTGAGGTAAAGGGTTTCCTTCCATTTGGGGACATGGGTTTCGAACCCCAGATCGGCATGAATTTTTTCCGCAAGGGTTTTACTCGATTCCGGCTCGCCATGAATGACAAAGACCTTTGGTTGTGATGGTTTGAAATTTCCCACCCAACTGATGAGGTCTTTCTGATCGGCGTGGGAGGAAAATCCCCCGATGGTAAAGACCCTTGCATTGACAGCCACATCCTCCCGGAAGATTTTCACGCTTTTACGCCCTTCAACAATCTGTCTCCCTGTTGTCCCATTGGCTTGGAACCCAACGATGACGATACTGGCCCCCTCACGCCACAGGTTGTGCTTAAGGTGATGTTTGATCCGACCCGCGGTACACATTCCATTTCCCGCGATGACAATGGCGGACCCCTTTCGCTCATTGATTTCGATGGATTCTTTTGTGGAAGGGGTATAATAGAGATTCGGGAGGCTGAAAGGATCAAAGCCCGCCTCCACAATAGCCAAGGTTTCCTTATCATAAAAGGCCTTGTTCTTTCTGAATATTTCTGTGGCCTTGATGGCCAGCGGGCTGTCGAGATAGATGGGAATATCAGGCAGCGACCCTTTACGGTAGAATTCACCTAAAATATAAATAACCTCTTGAGTGCGCTCCACGGCAAAGGAGGGGATGATGACCTTTTCATTGTGGGAAACAGCGTAATTTATAGCCTCCATCAGTTCTGCCTTGCTGTCCTCAAGGGGTTTGTGAAGGCGGTTCCCATAGGTTGATTCCACGAAAAGGTAGTCGGTATTGAAGATATGGGCGGCTTCTTTCAGGATAAGCTGGTTTGCCTTGCCGATATCTCCTGAAAAGACGATCTTTATCTCACCATCATTTTCTTGTACCCACAGTTCAAGGATAGAAGATCCAAGGATGTGTCCGGCATTTCTTAACCTTGCCTTTACGTTGTCATCGATGGTTGTGATCTCATCTCTCTCTACGGCGTGCAGGTGTGGCAGGCTCTTATTTGCGTCGTCAATCGTGTAAAGCGGAAGAACCTCTTTGTGCCCCTTCCGCTTATTTTTTCTCGTTTGCCACTCCGCATCCATTTCCTGAATGTGGGCGGAGTCGAGGAGCATGATTTCACAAAGCTCCGTGGTGGGTTTGGACGTCAGTATCTCTCCCTTAAAGCCATCTTTGACAAGTTTGGGGATACGCCCCGAGTGGTCGATGTGGGCATGAGTCAGAAACATGGTTTTTACCTGCTCAGGGTTAAAACCCCAGTCCATCCAGTTTCTCATTTCCATGAGTTTCCCCCCCTGAAAAAGGCCACAGTCAACCAGGAATTTTTTACCCTGTGTGGTTTCTACGAGAAAGTTTGATCCGGTGACGGTTCCAGCGGCTCCGAGACAGGTTACCTTAATCATGCTTAACTCCTTTCAGACTTTGAGATTAGCGGTTTCAAAGAATTCCAACGATAAAGACAAAAAACCTTCGTGTCTCCGGGTGGGAGGCTGTTTTACCAGAAAAGTTACACACCTTGAACTTGAAACCCTTTTCATTGCTGTCCAATCTTGACTTTTTGCGGGTGTATCAAGCTTGAAAAGGGTGATTTTTTCATTTACCTCACATACATCATTTAGTGGTTTATGATCAAGGGAAAAAACAAAGGGATCATTTTATCTTTGTTCTTCATTTGTAGATTCTGCTACTCCTTGAGGTTAAAGTTTTCACATCAGAGATTGTGAAAAACTTGACAAGCGCGTAAGCCTGTGGTAGCAAAGGCAAAAATTCCGTGGAGGTGTGCCCGGAGAATGATTGACCTTGATTATACTCTGTTTGTTCAAGCGATAGTTTTTATCATATTTGTCTTTCTTATCAATCAATTTCTCTTTCGGCCAGTAATTAAGGCTCTCGAGAGAAGGAGGGAGGCCACAACAGGGGCACAGGAAAAGGCGCTTGACTTGCAGGTAAAGGCCGAAAGAGAAGCAGCCTTATTGGAAGAAAAGCTGGTACAGGCCCGGCAGGGTGCGGCAATGGAGCGGGATCGTATCCGAAAGGCAATGATAGAAGAACAAAGGGCTGCCATCGAGCGGGCGAAACGGGCGATTGATACGGACATTCCTGCTATGAGGGAAAAGGTCATGGGTGAAGCGGAAAGGGTTGAAGAGAACTTGAAGGAGGAACTGGAGTCCTTTGCTAAGCAGATAGCCGAAAGGGTTTTAGGGAGGGCAGCGTGATGAAAAGCTGGAGGAACTTTTTCTATCTCTTGGCATGTGTTGTGGTTGTCTCCGTTTTGTTATGGGCTTCCCCCTCCCTGGCTTCAGAGGCTGAAGGCCATGGAACCTACTGGAAGGATTACATCTTTCAGATTGTCAATTTTATCATTCTCATGGCAATACTCATTAAGTTTATTCGACCGCCTTTGAAGGGCTATCTGGAAAAAAGGCATGACCAGGTGAAGGAGGACCTTCAGAAGGCCAGGGAACTCTCAGCGGCCGCTGAGAAGGCTTACAAAGAGGCTCAGAAACGTCTTGAGAATATGGATGATGAGATTAAATCCATTCGAGAAAAGATGCTGAGTGAGGTGGAGATGGAGAAGAAACGGCTTATGGAAGAGGCTGAAAGGAGGGCCGATGTGATGAGGGAGCAGGCTGAGCAGGGCCTGAAGGAAGAAATTGCACAGATCAAGAAAAAGCTGCGGGAAGAGATTTCTCTTGAGGCCTTGGCACTTGCGGAAAAATTGGTTAAAAAAAGTATTACGAAAGAAGATCAAAAAAGGTTGGTTGATCTTTACGTTCAACAGCTTGGGAGTAAGAATTGAAAGAACGTGTGGTTGCGAGGCGTTATGCCAAGGCGCTGATGGAGATTGGATTCCGGGAGGAAAAGATAGAAGAGCTCCATAATGAACTCATCAGGATACAATCCATGTTCAAGGAATATCCCAACTTCTGGAAAGCGGTATCTCTTCCGATTTACCCCCTGGAAGGCCGGAAAAAGGTTTTGAATGAGGTGATGAGGAAAGCGGGATTCAGTAGCTCTGTCATCCGTTTTTTTGATATCCTTGTCGAAAAGGAAAGGATTAACCTGCTTCCAACAATATTTTCTGTTTTTCAGGAACTGTCTGATAAGGCACAAAACCGGGTGAGGGGGGTTTTATATGCACCAGAGCCCTTAAAAAACAAAGATTTTAAAAAAATTAAGGGGGCTTTGTCAAAATATATGGGCAAGGAAGTTATTCTGGAAAGTGATGTGGATCCTTCCCTGATCGGAGGGGTAAAGGCGCGGATTGGGGGAATTGTCATAGATGGAAGTGTCAAGGGCCAATTAAATCGTTATCGAGAAAAACTGTTAACGGCATAGAGGGACGATATGGAGATTAGAGCAGAAGAAGTCAGCAGGATCATTGAAAGTCAGATCGAAGGGTTTGAGAGGGAAGTTGATGTTTCTGAAACGGGCATTGTTCTGTCCGTTGGGGACGGAATTGCTCGAATCTACGGGTTGGAAAATGCCATGGCGGGTGAATTGCTTTCGTGCCCTCACGATGTGTATGGAATGGTTTTGAATCTTGAAGAAGATAATGTGGGGGCTGCGCTTCTGGGTGAGGATTATCTGGTTAAAGAAGGGGACATCGTCAAGCGTACCGGGCGTATCGTTGAGGTCCCGGTTGGGGATGAACTGATAGGACGTGTCGTCAACCCGTTGGGACAGCCCATTGATGGGGGTGCCCCAATAGAATCCAAAGAGACCCGAAGGGTTGAAATCAAGGCGCCGGGTATTGTGGCCCGTCAGCCTGTGAAGGAGCCCCTTCAGACAGGGCTGAAGGCGATCGATTCGATGGTGCCGATTGGGAGGGGGCAGCGCGAGCTGATTATTGGTGACAGACAGACGGGGAAAACGGCGGTCGCTCTCGACACTATTATCAATCAAAAGGGACAGGGTGTCATTTGCATCTATGTGGCTATTGGCCAGAAGCGGTCAACTGTCGCGCAGGTCGTGGACAGGTTGAAGACCTACGGCGCGATGGATTATACGGTTGTCGTTTCAGCTACGGCGTCCGAATCTGCTCCCATTCAATTTCTTGCCCCCTACGCAGGGGTTACCATGGGAGAACACTTCAGGGACAACGGGCGTCACGCCCTTTGTATCTATGACGACTTGTCGAAGCATGCTGTAGCATATCGGCAGTTATCCCTGTTGTTAAGAAGGCCACCGGGACGTGAAGCGTATCCGGGTGATATCTTTTATCTCCACTCGAGGTTGCTTGAACGGGCTGCCAAACTCAGTGATGAGTTGGGGGGCGGTTCCCTGACAGCTCTTCCCATCATTGAAACGCAGGCAGGTGACGTGTCGGCATACATTCCTACCAACGTCATTTCCATTACGGATGGGCAGATTTATCTGGAAACAGACCTTTTTTACTCAGGTGTTCGACCCGCTATTAACGTGGGCCTTTCGGTTTCACGTGTGGGGGGTAATGCGCAGATCAAGGCCATGAAGCAGGTGGCCGGAACGTTGCGCCTTGACCTTGCCCAGTATCGTGAAATGGCTGCCTTTGCCCAGTTTGGCAGCGACCTGGATAAGGCGACACAGGCCCAGTTGGCTCGGGGAGAAAGATTGGTAGAGGTCTTGAAGCAGGGACAGTATGTACCCCTTTCCGTGGAAAGGCAGGTCATGATTATTTATGCGGCCGTAAATGGGTTTTTGGATGATTACCCAGTGTCAGCCCTCAAGCGCTATGAAGAGGAGTTATATCAGTATATGGCAAGCAACCATCCTGAGGTAGGGAAGGCCATCGATGAGAAAAAGGTGATAGATGACGATATCTCTGGGAAGCTTGATGCTGCCCTGAATGAATTCAAGGAAAGATTCGTAATACAGTAAAAGTAGAAGGATGCCTGTAACCTGGAACGGCGCGGCGAGGAGTCAAGGTTTTCTGAGCGCCGCCTTTAAGGGGAAAGAAAGCGAAAGATGCCCAGCCTAAAGGATATACGTAAGCGAATCGCCAGCGTAAAAAGTACCCAGCAAATTACCAAGGCGATGAAGATGGTAGCTGCTGCGAAATTGCGGCGGGCCCAGGAGTCCATTGTCCAAGCCCGTCCCTACGCGGATAAGATGCGGGATGTTATTGGGAGTCTTTCTCTCCGTGTAGATCCGAGCCGCCATCCCCTGCTTCTCAGAAGAGAGGTAAAAAAACGTGAAATCCTGATGATTACCTCTGACCGGGGATTGTGTGGGGGTTATAATCAGAACATTATTCGGGAGGTTGTTCACCTCCTCAAGGAAAAAGAAAAGGGGATAGAGACTCTTCAGTTGAACATCATCGGGCGGAAGGGATTGGACTACTTCAAAAGAAGGGACTATCCTATTCGGAAGGAATATAAAAACATTTTGGGAGATATCGACTATCAAACTGTTGCCGAGGTGGGTAAAGATGTTGTGGCCGCTTATGAAGCAGGGGAGTTTGATGAGTTGGTGATGGTTTATAACCATTTCCGTTCTGCTATTTCTCAGGTGGTTACGGTGCAGAAGCTTCTTCCCATTGAGCCGATCCCTGTACCGGAAGGCACGGTGATTACGGATTATATCTATGAACCCTCGGAGGAGGCTATTTTGAATCAGTTACTGCCGAGATATATTGAGGTGCAGCTCTTCAGGGCCATGCTCGAGGCCCTTGCCAGTGAATACGGCGCACGTATGACAGCCATGGAATCGGCCACTAATAATGCCTCTGAGATGATCGACCGGTTGACATTGGATATGAACCGCGCCAGACAAGCCGCTATTACGAAGGAACTAATGGAGATCGTCGGGGGCGCCGAGGCGCTCAAATAGCCAAACAAGGGAGGGAAAATAGACCGATGGAGAAAAGAAACGAAGGCCGCATTGTTCAGGTAATTGGGCCGGTTGTGGATGTGGAGTTTGAGCCGGGGAATCTGCCTGAAATCTATAATGCCGTCAAGATAACCAATCCCACTATCAGCGATAAGGAATGGAATCTGACGGTTGAAGTGGCCCAGCACCTGGGTGATAATACGGTCCGTTGTATCGCCATGGACACTACGGATGGCTTGGTCAGGGGCATGAAGGCCCTTGATACGGGGGACGCAATTAGGGTCCCGGTTGGGCGCACCACACTCGGAAGGATCATGAACGTTGTGGGAGAGGCGGTTGATGAAATGGGACCGATCGAAAGCGATACCTTTTATCCCATTCACAGGCCGGCGCCATCCTTCCTGGAGCAGAATACCAAGGTAGAGGCCTTTGAGACAGGGATTAAGGTTGTGGACCTGTTGGCGCCTTATTCGAAAGGTGGAAAAATCGGGTTGTTTGGCGGGGCAGGCGTGGGTAAGACCGTTATCATTATGGAGTTGATTCACAATATCGCCATTGAGCATGGTGGGTTTTCTGTGTTTGGTGGTGTAGGTGAGCGCACGAGGGAAGGGAATGACCTCTGGTTAGAGATGAAGGAATCGGGAGTTATTGACAAGGCGGCCCTGATTTATGGGCAGATGAATGAACCTCCCGGGGCGAGGGCACGTGTGGGATTGACTGCCCTAACAGCTGCTGAATATTTCCGGGATGAGGAACATCAGGATGTTCTCCTTTTCATCGATAATATCTTTCGTTTTACCCAGGCCAATTCAGAGGTGTCAGCTCTTTTAGGCAGGATGCCTTCCGCTGTGGGATATCAGCCGACACTTGCCACAGACCTTGGGGAACTGGAAGAGAGGATTACATCGACCCTGAAGGGCTCTATTACCTCTGTTCAGGCAATTTATGTCCCAGCGGACGACTTGACGGACCCTGCTCCAGCCACAACATTTGCGCATCTGGATGCTACGACCGTACTCTCCCGTCAGATTGCCGAGTTGGGGATTTATCCCGCCGTGGATCCTCTTGATTCGACTTCGCGGATTCTGGATCCACAGGTTATCGGAGAAGGACATTACCAGGTAGCACGTGAAGTCCAGCAGATACTTCAGAAATACAAAGACCTTCAGGATATTATCGCGATCCTCGGGATGGATGAGCTTTCTGAAGACGACAAACTGACTGTGTCTCGGGCACGAAAGATTCAGCGTTTCCTTTCACAGCCATTCTTTGTTGCAGAGCAGTTTACGGGGACACCCGGACGGTATGTGAAGCTTGAGGATACCATTAAGGGGTTCAAGGAAATTGTGGAGGGCAAACACGATGAACTGCCCGAACAAGCGTTCTATATGGTTGGAACGATTGAAGAAGCGATTGAAAAGGGTAAGAAACTTCTATCTGCATAAGCGGATGCTGGAGAAATAGTATGGCTGGAAAATTTCTACTGGAAGTGGTGACCCCAAGAAGGATGGTCTTGAGTGAAAAAGTGGACGAGATTACTGCTCCGGGTGAACTTGGGGAGTTTGGTGTGTTGCCGGGACATATTCCTTTCTTTTCAACCCTGGGAATTGGGGAGGTTATGTATCGTCAGGGAGAAAAGAAGAGGTATATAGCCGTAAGTTGGGGATTTACTGAAGTTCTTGGTGATAGGGTGACCATTCTTGCCGAGATTGCCGAGTTGGATACTGAAATCGATGTTGACCGGGCAAAGAAGGAGAAGAAACTGGCGGAAGAGAGACTGAGAACTATGAGCGCGGACCATAAGGATTATCTGACGGTTAAAGCTTCTCTCGACAAGGCGATGACTCGGGTGATTGTCGCAGGTAGACGAATGTAGGGTCGCTTCTTAATCGAGTAGATGATAAAGGCCCTTTCAGCTAATATGGAGGTGAAGTCCATTGACGTTGAAAGGGCAAAATTTTATATTGAAGGTTCTAAAATAAAAAGGAGATGAGCAGATGCGTTATTCCCAGATGTTTTTACCAACCATGAAGGAAACCCCGGCTGAGGCTGAGGTTATTAGCCATCAGTTGATGTTCAGAGCAGGTATGATTCGCAAGGTAGCTGCTGGTATCTATACCTATCTGCCTTTGGGACTCAAGACCCTTCGAAAGGTTGAGAATATTATTCGTGAGGAGATGAATGCCGCTGGGGCGCAGGAACTTCTCATGCCGATGGTTCAACCCGCCGATCTTTGGATGGAAAGCAAACGCTGGGAATTTTATGGCAAGGAGCTTTTAAGACTGAAGGACAGGAATGACAGGGATTACTGCCTGGGGCCCACGCACGAAGAGATCATTACAGACTTGGTTCGCAAGGAGGTTCGTTCCTACCGCGATCTGCCTCTGAATCTTTACCAGATACAGACGAAGTTCAGGGATGAAATTCGCCCGAGATTTGGGGTGATGAGGGCACGGGAGTTTATCATGAAGGACGCCTATAGTTTTGATAGGGATGATGCCTCTGCCGAGGAGAGCTATCAAAAGATGTACACGGCCTACAGCCGTATTTTTGAACGATGCGAGTTGTTATTCAAGGCAGTGGAAGCTGATACGGGAAGTATCGGTGGCAGCAATTCCCATGAGTTCATGGTTTTGGCTGAGACAGGGGAAGACCTTATCCTTTCCTGCGATCGTTGTGATTATGCCGCTAATATGGAAAAAGCGGTTTCTCTTTTACCGGAAATGGACAGGGGGTTGCATAAAAAAAAGGCGGTGGCAACCATGGAAAAGGTTTATACCCCGGGTAAAAGACGTATAAAAGAGGTGTCGAGCTTTTTAAAGGCAAGGTCGGAAGAGCTGATTAAGACGATGATTTTCGAGACAGACAAGGGGTTTATAGCCGGATTGGTCAGGGGAGACTTTGATATAAACCCGATAAAGTTGAAAAATCTGGTGGGAGCCAATTTTATTGCCCTTGCCTCGGACAATGAAGTTGAAAAGATTACGAATGCCGCCGTGGGCTTTGCGGGGCCTGTCGGTTTGTCGATACCTGTCATCGCGGATCCTTCGGTTATGACCCTGCAGGATGCGGTTTGCGGGGCCAATGAAACCGACTATCATCTTATTCATGTGAATCCTGAGAGAGATATCCACGCGAAGAGAGTGGTCGATATCCGTCTGGCGAGGGAAGGGGAAATCTGTCCCCGATGTGGCAAGGGGACACTTAAGATGTTTCGTGGCATTGAAGTAGGGCATGTCTTTAAGCTGGGGACGAAGTACAGTGAGGCTTTAGGAGCCACGTTTCTCGATGAGGAAGGGAAGGAGAGGTTGTTGATTATGGGGTGTTATGGCATCGGTGTCGGACGCACCGTGGCAGCAGCGATTGAGCAGCGTCACGATGAGCATGGAATTATCTTTCCCAGGAGCATTGCCCCGTTTTTGATCGAGGTGCTGCCGGTTCAGACGAATAATGAAAAAGTTGCTAAACTCTCTGAGGCGTTATATGGGACTTTTCGTCAAAAGGGATGGGATGTCTTGCTGGATGATCGGCATATTCGTCCCGGCATAAAGTTCAAGGATGCCGATCTGATAGGAATTCCTTTTAGGGTTACCCTTGGCAGGAAGTTTCTTGATAAAAATGTGGTGGAAATTAAATCGCGCGAAACGGGGGAAGTTACAGAGATAGCGGCGGATGGGGTTATTGATGAGCTTGAGAAGAGATTGAGCCGTGATTGATGCTTCCCTCCTGCCTGTGAGCGGGGTTACGAGAGATGAGCTGAACCAGAGGGCGAAACGGCTTGGTGAAGCACTGGCCAGAAAAGATATCTCCCTTGCTATTATCGGATATAACCCCGATCTGTTTTATTTTACAGGTTCTATTCAACAGGGGTTTGTCCTTATTTCACCGGAAGGGGAAATGGTTTATTGTGCCAGAAAAGATCCTGACCGTGCTCTGCTGGAATCTCCCCTTGAAACAATTGTGGCGTTTTCCCGTTTCAAAGAGATAAGGCTTGTTATTGAGCGGTTTTTTGGAAAGGTCCCAGGGAAAATCGCACTTTCCTTTGATGTTATGCCGGTTGCCCTGTTCAACCGGTTCAAGGCCCTTTTGGGTAAGGTGGAGTTTGTGAATGGTTCGGATCTGGTGCGCTCATGCCGCATGATTAAATCGCCTCTTGAGGTGCAGGATATTGTGAAAGGTGTTGAGATATATGACAAGACGATAGAGCAGATGCCACATCTAATTCGGGAAGGAATGACGGAAGCGGAAGCGGAAGCAGCCCTGTTGTTTTTCATGCGGCGTTTAGGGCACCATGGAATGGTGAGAATGCGAGGATGGAACCAGGAAGGCATCAACGGGTATCTCTATGCGGGAAAGAGTTCTGCGGTTCCCACCTTTCTTGATGCGCCTCTGGGCGGTGTCGGGCTCACTCCGGCTATTGCTATGGGTGGGGGGACCCATAAAATCCAGCGAAATGAGCCCATTGTTTTTGATGCTTCTCCAGGATCAAATGGTTACATCTCAGATCAGACACGAACAGCCGTGATTGGGGAACTGTCCTCCAGACTTGAAAAAGCCTATCATATTGCGGTAGACATGATTCAAAGATTTGAAACGGAAGCAGCACCTGGGGATGCCTGCAGTGACTGGTATCTCAAGTTAAGGGACATGGCCAGAAAGGCCGGACTGGAAGATAACTTTATGGGTTTCAGGAAGAAGCGTGTCAGGTATGTAGGCCATGGAATTGGGCTCGAATTGAATGAATGGCCTGTTCTTGGGGAAGGTCTTCCATGGCGACTGGAACAAGGGATGGTCCTTGCCGTAGAGCCCAAGATGGTTTTCCCCGAATGGGGTGCCGTGGGGATAGAAAACGATTACCTTGTAACAGAGGCGGGTGTCAAGAGGCTTTCCATCACGAACAATGAAATTATAACTCTTTAGTGAGCGAGTATGGGATAAAAAATGGTGCCGAAGGCGGGACTCGAACCCGCACAGGCGTACACCCACTAGACCCTGAACCTAGCGCGTCTACCAATTCCGCCACTTCGGCATACACCTAAACCCTACAATATATAGCGTGGGTTGTCAATAAATGATAGAAAAATCACGTAAAAGGGGGAAGGTTTCTATAAAGGCCTTTCCTGAATATCTTGAATGGGGAAATGTTCAGAAGATAAGGAAGGGGCTTGAAAGAGATATGACAAGCCCTGATTTTTCACCAGAATCATTTTTTAGGCGCTATACAGCCGCTTTGGATGGTTTGGTTTCCGAAGTGGCGGATGATTATTCCCTTAGACTCGGAACGTCAAGAAAAGGGTTGGTTCTTGTCTCCATAGGAGGATATGGCCGGAGAGAGATGTCTCTTTACTCGGATGTGGATATTATGGTTCTTTATCAGGGTCGATCTAAGAAAGAAATCGAGACGTTTATTAAAGAGTTTATGTACCCTTTGTGGGACATGGGCTTGGATATCGGGTATAGTGTTCGAACCCCTGGAGAGTGTAAAAAACTGGCAGGACAGGATATCACCATTTACACCTCCCTCGTGGAAAGCAGATATTTGTGGGGGGACGGAATCCTGTATAACCGGTATACAAAGGAGATCTTGACGGAATTTCTGAGGGAGCGACCGGAGAACACCCTATACAAATTACGAACCTCTTCTCAGAAAAGACATGCTCATTATGGGCGATCAATCTTTCTACTTGAACCACATGTAAAGGAAGGGAAGGGGGGATTGAGAGATTTTCATGCTATTCGCTGGGCCCTTTGGGCCTTTGAAGGGGTGTTGAAGATTGATGAATGGGTTACAAGGGGGATCATATCAGCTTCTTCCGGCCAGGAGTTGAAAGAGGCCCTTGGCTTTCTATGGAAGACGCGGTTGTGTCTTCATATGATCTCAAATCGAAAGAATGACCGGCTTACCTTTCAGGTCCAGGAAGAAATTGCCCAAAGGCTTGGGTACCGCCATAAAGGCCATACCCTTGATGTTGAAGTTTTCATGAGAGATTACTACGAAAAGGCTGCCATCCTCAACAGAATTATGTCCCTCGTTTTTGAGAAATTAGCCTGGAGAAAACAACCTTACAGGATTTTCTCACGCATGCCTGTAGCGAAGCGTATCGGAAAAAACTTCCTTTTGAAACAGGGAAAGGTTGAAGTTATTCATAAAGCGGTTTTCGAGAGTGAACCTGTAGAGATGGTTCGTGTCTTTTATTTTGCGGCGCGTTATGGGGTAGATGTTGGGTGGAAAACAAAGGAGTACATCACGGATGTCCTTTCATGCGTTGAAAAACCTTTGAATCAAAGCCGGGAAGCGCAGGAATTGTTTCTTGATATTTTCCGCAAAGGTAAGACGATTGCTTCAACCCTTTTGCAAATGAACCAGGTGAGGCTTTTAGAACGCATGATTCCTGAGTATAAAAATATCTATTGTCGTGTGCAGCATGATGTTTATCATATCTATACCGTGGACATCCATTCCATTTTCACCGTTGGGGAAATGGAGAGATTACGAGATATCCGGGAAGGTTCAGCTGAAATGTTGGCGGCTAAATTAGCCAGGGAGATCGAATTGCCTTTTGTGCTTTTTTTGGCAGGGTTTTTGCACGATATTGGCAAAGGGACAGGAAAGGGACATGCTCGGTGGGGAGCCAAAATTGTAGGGAAAATATCTGACAGGTTCAGCCTTCCAAAACCCCAGAAGGATCTCCTCGTTTTTCTCGTAAAAAATCATCTGCTGATTTCAGAAACAGCCCAGCGTCGGGATTTATTCGAGGAAAAGCTGATTGTTTCTATGGCCCATATCATCGGATCGGTCGAAAGGCTTAAAATGCTTTTTGTTCTCACCTATGCGGACATTAAAGCGGTTGGGCCGGAGGCATGGAACGAATGGAAGGGATATCTGCTCCAGGAATTCTTCTTCAAGGTTTTACATGTTCTGGAGAAAGGAGAAGAAGGAACGAAGGTTGCGGCACTGAGGATAAAACGTCACATCAGGGAAACCCAGAACTGGATTCGTGAAGCTGGTCTTCCGCAAGGGGAGTATTTCGCATTACTTGATTCGCTTCCACATCGATATCTCTTGCAAACCCCTCCAGGAGTCATAAAAAGGCATCTCCATTTGCTTAATCGGCACCAAAATGAGCCGGTGGTATGTGATATTACAGAAGATCCCTTCAAAGGGGTATCGGAAACGGTTGTGATTACCCGTGACCGGCACGGGTTGTTTTCATTCATCGCGGGGGTGATGGCGGCAAATGGAATCAATGTCTTAAATGCAGAAATCCACACCACGACACGTCATGTAGCGATTGATATATTCCGTGTCAATTCCCCCTTTGAGCCTAGCCTTGTAAAATCGGGAATATGGGGGAAGTTTTGTGAGGATTTAGAGAAAGTTCTTTCAGGGGAAGTGGACCTGACAACGCTTGTAGACAAAAATCGCCTTTCTTCACCGGTGAGGCGAAAGGGAAGGGTAACCCTGCCACCTGATGTCCGCGTCGATAACGAAACCTCTGATTTCTATACGATCGTGGATGTCTTTGCAGATGACAGGGTAGGGCTTTTGTATGACATTACGCGGACCCTTTCTTCGCTTGGACTGGATATATCTCTTGCAAAGATATCCACCAAGGTGGACCGCGCGGCGGATGTTTTTTATGTCCATGATG
>JALTEW010000306.1 GCA_027073795.1 bacterium
CTGTAAGGATTTCAACCATCAGAGTAACACATGCCCCCGTTTTTGCGATAAAGGCATGCTCCGTCTGGATGTCGTCCGGGGAGGGGGGGTGATGATCATAAACAATGACCTCCACGCCGGGGTTGTCCAGGACCTTCTTGAAGACACCGATCCGGCCCCTCTGACGGGTGTCGACCACAACGAGGCGGGTCACCTTTTCCAGGTCGATCTCAGTGGCTGGGGTAATGTCAAGGGCGTAAAGCGCCGATGCCATAAAGAAATCCCGCAATCCCTTTTCCGGGCTTCCAGGAAAGGCAATCAGGGCATTCGGGTAGAGTTTTTTGGCGGCCACCATACTGGCAAAGGCATCAAAATCGGCACCCACGTGGGCTGTAATTACATCCATTGTCAGCGTGCCTCGAGTGGGGATTGAAACCGAAGGTGTAAAAAACGCCGTGTCTCATTCGTGATATAGTACCGGCGATCCACACGTATTCCGCCGACCCAGACAATGTCCTTGCCTGAGCCAACAAGGGGGATCAGCGGGCGACGCCTCGCGGGGATCTTCGCGTTGATAAAAATTTTCTTAAGCTTGACCATTCCGTTTATCTCTATTCTGTCCCCGGGGCGAAACGCCCGGATCCACATGTTCTTACCTATTCTGTCACCATTAACATAGACCTCTTGCGGGTTCGAATGTAAATTCTTGGGCAATTCAGGGCTTTCTTCAATGATCAAACGATTCCCGATCTCCTTCAGGGCAACCGAGCCGGGCACCTGGCATGCCACAGGGCTAATCTCCAGGGTTCCTGGGTTTTCTGTGACAAAGAGGCGGTCGTATTCCCGAATCACCCAGAGCCCCTTGCGCAATTCGAACCTGCGGGTTCCCCCTGTTGCTGCAACAATCTTCAAAATCCCATTTAGCTGTTCAAAGGAAAGGGGGTCTTCGATCCATCCACCTCCCAGGAGATACGCCTCCAGAAAGACTCGTTGAAGTGCTATATGCAGTCTTCGGAAGGCACCTAGTCTGATTTCTCCATCTTTCCCGGTCACTTCTCCCTTTATTTCGGTGTATGCCTCGTTGAGAAAGGAATGGATTTCCTCAAAATAAGCGGCATATCTGACAAGGTGTCTCGAAAAGGCCGGCTGGTATTCCCGTTCTATGATAGGAATCCAGTCGTGCCGCACCCTGTTTCGCAGGTATTTCAGCTTCTGGTTGGAACTGTCTTCCACATAGGCAATCCCATTTTCATTCGCATATGAAATAATCTCTCTTCTTGTAAAAGGTAGTAGGGGGCGAATAATCATCCCGTTTTGAAGGGGGATTCCTCTCAGTCCCTGAACGGATGCCCCCCGTAGCCAGCGCATCATCACCGTTTCCGCTACGTCGTCCGCATGATGGCCCAGGGCCAGGTAGGTTCCGCCATGTTTTTCCATTACCTTTCTAAAAAATTCATACCGCACCTTTCGGGCCGCCACTTGGATGGGAAGCTTCCCCTGTTTCGCGACAGTCCTTACATCCTCTCTTACAACCTCTACTGGTATCTTCCACGCCTGGCATACATCCCGTACAAAGCGTTCATCTCGCTCCGACTCCTCTCCCCTCAGGGTGTGGTTCAGGTGTGCTGCGACAACGGAAAATGACCTCTCTTCCGACCACTCGCACAGGAGGTGAAGCAAGACCATGGAATCCACGCCGCCGGACACCCCGATAACCAGATTTGTTCCGGGTCTGGCCCACTTTTTTTGAACCATGAACTTGCGGAACGCGGCACGCAATGTGTATTGACCTCCTTTTGTAAATCACACGGATTCAACCATAAATACTTCTAATTTATAACAGAATCCTCTTTCCAAGTATAGGTGGGAATGAATTAAACCTGACAATCTTTATAGTGATTGAAGTATCCTTATGAAAAAAAGGCGGATGAGGAGAAATTGAAACCTTCTCCCTTGTGTTGTGGAATGACTGGTCAGCAGGACAATAAAAGCAATCGATAAATTGGGATCACGGGCCGAAATCTTACTATAGCGGGAATGGTTATGCAAAGGGATGTTCATGTCATTGACAACCTTACGGGGGCTGTTGTATTTTCGCGGTGTGAATTTAAGATCTGTCAAGAAATGGCAAGCTCCATCAATCTTTTTATTTTTTCTCGTTCTTGGTGTTATTTATTCCTATCCCCTTATTCGATATTTTAATAACGCGGTTCCCTACTGCAGGTTCCCCCCACCAGGGCGTGAAATCCAAGTGATGAATATGGGAGATCATCTCAGTCTGTATTACAACTTCTGGCTGTTGAAAGATAACCTAATGCATTTCCGTAACCCGTTTTCGGACCCTTATCAGTTCTACTACTGGGGGAAGAAGTTTTTTAACCCCCAAATCGGCCTTTTTTCGGTTTTATTTGCTATTTTTTCTCCCCTCGGGAATGTGGTTGCCTTCAACCTTGTGTTTTTGGTTTCTTTCATGCTCGCGGGGGGCGTGACCTTTCTCTGGCTTCGAAAGGCCGGGATATCCTTCTGGCCTGCTATGCTCGGGGGAACCATTTACTGCCTTGCTCCTCATCGCCTGAGCCAGATGTGTGGCCATATCAACGGTCTGTTTTATTTTTCCTTCCCGCTTTTGCTTTATTTTGCCGAGGGGATGGTCGAGTCCCAAAAAAAACGCTTTCCCATTCTGATAGGTGTTGTTCTCCTTTTGATGGCGTGGACCGAATATCACATGTTTTACTACACGGCCCTCTTTCTTATCCCCTACGGGCTGTTTCTGACACGCAGGATCATCTCTCCTCTAAAAAAGACAGGGGCGAAAAGGTATCCCGTCGTTTTGCTTTCAGAGGGGGTGGGGGTTGGCATTATGGTTGCCACGCTGGCGTCACAGCGGGGATGGCCTTACGGGAACTATTATCTCACCCTGATCCCGGTTTTTGGCGTGGGGTTTTATCTCCTTGTTATTTCGCTTTCCGATATCCTTGCCGGTTTTGTGCAAACGCCTGATGCGTCTCTCGTGCGTGAAAGAGTGGCTTTTTTTCTATTCCCTCTTTGCCTTTTTATTCTAACTCCGGTTAAGCTCTGGTTTCCAATACCGCAATACGGGCATGTCCTTTTGGCCGTGGTGTTTCTTGCACTTCTTTACAATCTCTGGCGTGCCCTGAGCGGTTCTCGGGAGTTCCATGTTCACAGGGAGAATTTGCGTAAGGTTCTGGCGCGGTTTTTTCCGATCCTTCCCCTTCTCATATGCGCTGGGGCGGTCGTGATCGCCATCAAGAAACTCGTTCTGGGTGGGACCATTGCGGAAGAAGGGCGCGGAATGGCCGAGGTTCGCTATTTTTCCCCCCATCCGGGAAACCTGATTCAAAGGATGAACTACGCAGGAGAAACCATGGTTTATCTTGGTTTTCTCGCATTAGTTTTGATGGTTGTTTGCCTGGGGTACCTTTTGATGATTCGGAGGGAGGAAAGTGAAGGTCCATCCCTTACAAGTCAGGCGCGGTTCTGGTTTGGTGCCTTTCTCTTTTTTACCTTCCTCTCCCTCGGGTTGTCAGTTTCTATTGTGCCGATATATGCCTTTTTCTACAAGTTTGTTCCGTATTTCAAATATCCCCGCGTGCCGGGGCGAATTATTTTTATTTCGTATGCCGCTATGGCGTTTTGCGCCGCCTGGGCTATTGAGAGAATCAGGTCTCGCAGGGTGTGGGTAAAGACTGGGCTGGCAATCCTTTTGATGGCGGGGATTTTCTTGGACTATCTCCCCCCGCGCCCCCTGGGGCTCTGCCTGCTTGACCGGGGCAAAACAGTTTATGCCGGCCTTGTAAAAAAGGATATGCCGCCAAAAACCGTTCTGGAGCTGCCTCTCTGGCCGGGGGATTCCGCCTGGTCAACTATTTACCAGTATTACGTGACGCGATTCCGGTATCCCATGGTCAACGGCTATTCTCCCGTGGTGCCGAAGGACTACGTCAAGGAGGTATTTTACGGTCTTTACCCGATGGATGTAGGAGAGGTGCCGCCGCAATCCCTTGAGATGCTTGGGAAGCTTCACGTGAAATATGTCGTTTTCCATACCGATGCCTATCCCTACAAGATTTGTCCCTTTCCTTCGTGGATGGTTCTGAAGCGCCTGAAGGCCCTGCCGTTTCTGAAGCTGGAACGGGCGTCGGGTCACAAGGCCCTGTTTAGCTTGGTGAAACCGGCTCGGGGGCAGGGAATAGACTGGCATTCACTGGAAGCGATCGATTCGCCTGTTGGAGTTTTGTGGGAGGCGGAGCGAAGCCGTCATTTGATTGGCAAGGTGGTTCCGGATCCCATGGCCTCGGCGGGTAAGGCCCTGGCGTCTTTAAAATTGGGGAAGCGGGGAATGATGATGGGGAAGCAAAACCGTTTCTTCCCACCGGGCTGGTATGAGGGAGTGGTCCGAATCAAGGCTTGGAAGGCTTTCCTGCCGGGGGATGAGGCGACCTTGGGAGCCGTTCTTATAACGGGACGGCATCGAAGGAATACCCTGACCATGAAGGTGATTTCCACGAGCGACCTAATTCCCGATACCTACTCGGATATCCGTTTTACCTTTCATGTCCCCCACGCTCAGAAGATTGAATGTGTTGTCTATTCCAATGGGACGGTTCCCTTGTGTCTCGATTATGTCTTTATAGCGTTCAAGGGGAAAGGCGAGGGAGACGCGATGTTCCAGGCGGAGGACCTGTTCCATCAGGCGAGAATTCTTCCATTGCCCTCCGGTAATGGGATGGGTGTAAGGTTTACACCGGATATTGTCAACAACCGTGGGATAACAGGCCCTCTTCACCGTCTGATGCCGGGTTATTATTGTGCCACCTTTTGGTTGGGAGTGGACGGAAAGGTTTTACCCAGCAGCCCCGTTGCCATCATTCAAGTGGCGCGAGGACATCAGCGGGAGGTCCTCGCGGAACGAACGTTGAAGCGATCGGATTGGCGTGTCCCCCGTGCGCTTCAGCCTTTTACCCTGAAGTTTTTTCTCAAGCGTCCCTCTATTATGCAGTTTCCCATTTATTATCAGGGTAAGGGGGTCCTCTGGGCTGACCGTATCAAGGTTGCAAGGAATCCCTCCCCGTGATATAAAGTCTCCTTAATTTTCAGGGGATTTTAGAAGAAGGATTTAATGAGCAATAATGAAGAATTGTGTGTCCTGATGGTAGCTCCAGAGCCCTTTTTCCAGCCGAGGGGGACCCCTTTCAGTGAGTATTACCGCATCAAGGCGCTGACGGAACTTGGTATACACGTGGATCTTCTAACTTATCCGATTGGGGAGGATCGCTCGATGCCGGGGTTGACTGTCCATCGAAGTTTCCGGCCCCCGGGCGCCCGGGAGGTTCCGGTAGGTCCATCAATGACCAAGGTCTATCTCGATTTTTTCCTTTTTTTAAAGGGATTTTGGATGTTACTGACAGGGAAGTACGACTTTATCCATACACATGAAGAAGGATGCCTGTTAGGTGTGCTGGCGAGGAAGATCTGGCGTATTCCTCATCTCTACGACATGCATTCAAGCCTCCCGGAGCAGTTTTCAAACTTTGAATACACGAAAAGTCGTTTCGTGGTAAAGGTTTTTACGTGGCTGGAACACCTCACCCTGAAAAGCGCGGATATCGTTATCACCATCTGCCCCCATTTGAGCGATGTGGTTGAAAGTGTGGTGCCGGGGAAAGCACCTTTTCTTGTGGAGAACGCCTATACGGATGAGGAACAGCGGCCGTGTGCGGAAGAAGAGGCGCGAAGACTCCGGGGCGGTCTGGAAATTGGTGACGCGCCGATGATATTGTACGCAGGGACCTTTGAGGCCTACCAGGGGCTGGATATCCTGATTGATGCGGCTACTCACGTCTTGAGAGAACGTCCGGATGTCCACTTTGTCCTTGCGGGTGGCAACCCCTCCCAGGTTGAAGAGATTCGTCAATACATCCGGGAACGCAAGGTTGAAGAGAAAGTGCATTTGACAGGGAACCTTTCCCCTGAAAAGATTCCGTGTTTTATTAAGGCATCTACTCTGCTAATTTCTGTGAGAAAGCAGGGGGTGAATACGCCCCTGAAGATTTACAGTTATATGAAGTCAGGTAAGCCTATCGTGGCGACGCGGCATATCACACATACGCAGGTGCTCGATGATTCCATGGCGGTTTTGACGGAGTTGACACCCCAGTCCCTCGCGGAAGGTATTTTAAAGGTTTTAAACCATCCTGAAGAAGCCGAGACCCTCGCGCGGAGGGCCCGGGAAGTGGCGAAAGTCCGCTACAGCAATACCGCTTACCGGGAAAAGATGGAAAATATTGTCGAGAAAATGCGGGAAATTTACAGGGAGAAATGAGATAATGGGGTATCTGGGGAAGCTTTATCATTTGATTGACCTTTCAACGGCGTTGATTCCCTATCATTTTATAAAAAGTGGGTGGGCCTTTACCCCCCTGAGGATTGCCCTGATGGTGACGCACCGGTGCAACCTCCGTTGCGCCATGTGTATGATTGTTGAGCGGGACGCGGAGTTTCGGGACAAGGACCTGAGCACGTCGGAGCTTAAACTCATCATCAGCCGTATTCCCTCCCGGACTCTGATAACCTTTACGGGTGGTGAGCCATTCATTCGGAAGGATATTCTGGAGCTTCTTGACTATGCCTCTCAAGATCACCGGGTCAACCTTATTACCAATGGAGTCCTTTTTCAGGATGAAAAAATTACGGGGGTTGTCTCTCTGGCACCGAAGCATCTCTTTCAGAAGGGGCCCATCCTCGTTGGTGTTTCAATCCAGGGAATCGGCGAGACACACGACCATGTTGTCAGGGTGAAGGGGGCCTTTGAAAAGGCCAAGACGCACGTTCTTCAGTTTCAGGAAGAGAAGAAGCGTCAGGGAAAAACGTTGCCCTTGCTGGATATCAAATCGGTAATCACGGATGAGAATGTGGGGCAGATGAACGACCTGGTGGATTTTACGAAAGAGGTGAACGCGGATTTCTGCACCTTTCAGATCATCAATACTCAGGATTCCTCTTACGGTATAACAGACGTGGCAGAGGATGCCTATCTAACCCCGCCGCCACCTGTCCGGTTTTCCAATATCGAAACACTTAAGCAGCAGATTGCTATCATTGAAAAACGCAGGCGGGAGGTTACCTTCGAAATACGTTTCAACCCGATTCTCCCGCCCGGGGAGATTGTGAAGCGATACAGAAACGCCATCAACATCGATGATTATGGATGTTTTGTGCCCTGGACGACAGCGCATATCGGACCAAGCGGAAACCTTTTCCCCTGTTACAGTATCAACTGCGGAAATCTTTTAGAGAAGACATTTGAGGAGGCCTGGAACGGTCAAACCTTTAGAAATTTTAGGCAGCGGCTCCGGGAAGCAAAGATTTTTCCGGGGTGCGAAGGGTGCTGTTTTATCTCTTACCGGGGGAAGCATACATAAAATGTGCGGCATCTGTGGATTTATAGAGACCGAGGCAACCAACCCGGAGATGCTTCAAAAGCGTCTGAATACCATGACCTCCCTCTTGCGGCACAGGGGGCCTGATGACGGGGAGGCGCGGCTCTTTCCTATGGAAGGAAATAGGGGTTTCGTGGGGTTAGGGCATCGCCGCCTGAGTATCATTGACCTGTCTCCCGCGGGGCATCAGCCAATGGCAAATGAGGATGGTTCTCTCTGGATTACGTATAACGGAGAGGTTTATAACTTCCAGGATTTTGTCCCAGAACTTTCCGGCAAAGGGCATACCTTCCGCTCGCGGAGCGACACAGAGGTGATCTTGCACCTCTTTGAAGAAGGCCCTGAGGCTTTATGTGAAAAGCTGCAGGGGATGTTCGCCTTCGCCTTATATGACCGCAAGCGGGAAAGCCTTTTCTTGGCTCGGGACCGCCTGGGTATTAAGCCCCTCTATTACGCCCAGACCCCGCGCGGATTCGTTTTTGCCTCGGAGATAAAGTCGATTCTTGCCTTTGGAGAAGGGGTGGATACCTCCCTGGACCTTCAGGCCCTGGACGTTTTTTTAACCCACGAATATATCCTTTCCCCCATGACCCTTTTCAGGGGGATTCGAAAGCTCTCCCCGGGTCATTTGATGACCTATGAAAAGGGAGCCATTCAAATCCGTCCTTACTGGGAGATCCCCTCCGAGACGAGACGTGAGGTTGGTGAAGCGGCGATCGCAGAGGAGTTGAAGGAGATCCTGAAAGAGTCGGTAAAGCTCAGGATGATCAGCGATGTTCCGTTGGGGGTTTTTCTGAGCGGCGGAGTGGATTCGAGCAGCGTGGTGGCCATGATGAGCAACCTGTCCGAACGTCCGGTAAAGAGTTTTTCCATTCGTTTCGAGGATCGAACCTATGATGAAGGACGCTACGTGGAAATGGTGCACAGGCGTTACAGAACCGAGCATACCGAATTTGTCATACAGCCGGATGTGCTTGACCTTTTACCCAGGCTGATTCAACACATGGACGATCCTATTGGGGACTTCTCTATCTTTCCCACGTATCTCGTGTCAAAAATGGCTCGCGACTATGTCACGGTTATCCTTTCAGGAGACGGGGGGGATGAACTGTTCGGCGGGTATGAAACCTATATGGCGGAACGCCTGGCCGCCATGATGAAAGTCATGCCTGAAAAAATGAGACAGGCGACCTGCCACTTTCTGGCTGAGGCCCTTCCAGTAACAGAGAAGAAAAAGGGCGTGGCAAACTACTTGGCGCGTTTTTTTGAGGGTGCCGCTTATCCGGGAGACTTGAGGCATGTCCGGTGGATGAGCTTCTGGAATGACCAGCAGAAACGAGCGCTCTATCAGGGGGATGTGGCAACGGCATTGTCGAGAGAGACCCACGCTTGTATAATGCGGGTCATGGATTCTTATAAGGGGGATGACGCCCTGAATCGTCTTCTTTATACGGATGTGAGGAGTTATCTGACGGACAACATCCTGCCAAAGGTGGACCGAATGAGCATGGCGACGTCTCTCGAGGTACGGGTGCCCATCCTGGATCACAAAATGGTTGAATTCGCTTTTTCGTTGCCGGGGAGATTTAAGATTCGCGGCGTCAGGGGAACCAAGTATATCTTCAAGAAATCAATGGAGCCATATCTTCCGAGGGAAATTCTGAGGCGTCCCAAACAGGGGTTCAGCATTCCCATCAAGAACTGGTTGAAAGGGCCCATGCGGGATTTTCTTATGGACACCTTGAATGAACGGGTTATCAGAGAGGGGGGGGTTTTTCGCTGGGAAACGGTGGACAGGCTAATTCAGGACCATGTAAAGGGTGTAAAGAACCATAGCCATCGGTTGTGGGGATTGTTGATGTTTCAGCTCTGGAAGAGCGAGTTCATGGAAAAGCGAGGGCGGGACCATTAGTCACCCAAAGGTACTTCTCATCTTTCCACCCAAGGGGTTTACGTCAAAGGAGCCACTGCCTGCCCTTGGATTGATTTATATAGCCGCCATGCTTGAGCGGGATGGGGTTCCGGTAGAAATCCTGGACGCCGCCGTGGAGCGTCTTTCTTGGAGAAGCCTTGCAAAACGGATCAAACAGGCCTCACCAGATATCGTCGGAATTACCTCTCTTACAGAGTTCAGGTATGAGGCCTTCAGGACGGCCCAGGTGGCCCGTGAGGTCCTTGGCAACGATGTTCCCGTCACGATGGGGGGGCCCCATGTGTCCCTGACGGCGGATGATACCATGCGCTTTCAGCCCGAGATAGATGTGGTGGTGCGGGGGGAGGCGGAATATACCTTTTTGGAACTCTGCCACACCCTTTGGGAAGGTGGAGACCTGTCAGGGATTCGTGGAATAAGTTACCGAAAAAACGGGGAGATTATTCACAATCCTCCGGCCGATCTTCCGGCCGACTTGGACGCACTTCCGTATCCCGCGCGGCATCTTATGGACATGAAGCGTTATAACTTTCGGCTTGACGTGCCAGGAAGGGGAAGCCTACCCGCGGCACATATCATTACCAGCCGGGGGTGCCCATTTCACTGCTCATTCTGCGCGACGAGTAGGTTGTCGGGGCGGCGCTGGCGTCACCGTTCACCGGAGAATGTTCTGATGGAGCTGGAGGATATCCTGAAAAAACAGCCTGAGGTCAAAGCCGTCTGGTTTTATGACGATACCTTCACGATGAACAAGCAGCGTGTGGTGGATATTTGTGACGGGATACTCGAACGGAGGCTCGATGTCGCCTTTACCTGCTCTATCCGTGTAGATACCGTGAATTACGAGTTGTTAAAAAAGATGAAGGAAGCAGGGTGTTTCAAGGTCTTTTTCGGTGTGGAATCGGGATCCCCGAGAATTCTCGATGAAGTCTGTCAGAAACAGATTACGCTGGAACAGGTGGAAACCGTTTCAAAATGGTTGGATGAACTGGAGATTGAAAAGAATCCCGGCTATATTATTAGCTTTCCAGAGGAAACGCTGGATGATGCCATGCAGACCCTGAATTTCATGAAAAAGGTAGGCGGGATTGCCTCTATGAGCCTGCTTCGCATCTACCCGGGAACCCGGATCGAGGAGGTGGCGAGGGAGCGCGGTATCCTGCCGTCGGATTTCTCATGGTCGCGCACGGATCAGCCTGTACCTAACCAGTTCAGCGCCGCCCATGGAAGCTCGCCCATCTTTATTGACCGTTTGAGCTGGGAGCAACTGTCGGATCTGACCCTGCAATGGGCACAGTACCAGGGAATCTCTCCATGGAAGAAACTCCCGGGGGTTTTGAAGAATATCCGATCTTGGCAGGATTTTCATCATGTCTGGACCCTGGGATGGCGATATCTAAAGAAACAGGTTTCCAAAAAATCAGGACTGAGGACTGAGTGATGAGGGCTGAGTAAAACCTATAAGGGCGATAGGAAAAACTTCAGGCCCCAAGATCGTTTTTAAAGGCTTTTAGGTTGGGCTTTCCTTGCTTTTAACCTTGTATCTTCGAGCCGTCGAGGAAAGGGATGAATGAAAAAGTTAGACCAGTATAAAACACTGATGAAAATGTATCGGGCGTATCGAAAGGGGGTTTTGCATCCTTCCTATCCCCCAATACGCCTGTGGATTGAACCCACAAACCGCTGTAACCTCCGGTGCGTTATGTGTCCTAACAGTTCAGACAAGATTAAAAAGCGCGGGTTCATGGAGATGTCGCTTTTCGAAAAAATCATCGATCAGGTGCGAGGGGTTGTGTATGATGCCAACCTTCACCACACGGGCGAATCTCTTCTGCACCCGGAGCTGCCCCGAATGGTACGGCTGGCCAAGGAGGCCGGCATCTATACCCGGTTGCACACCAACGCCACGCTTCTAAACGAAGAACGGGCACGGACGCTGATCGAGGCGGGACTGGATCTGATCTCGTTTTCTTTCGATGGATATGACGCGGAAACCTATGAATCTATTCGTCGTGGGGCAGACTTTGAAAAAACCCTGGCCAACATCAAACATTTTCTGGAGATTAAGCAGAAGGGTAGGTACGAAACACCTTATACTATTTTCGAGGTCATCAATTTTTCACAGGGGACGAAGGAGCAGATTGATGCCTTTAAAGCGCCCCTTGTGGCATTGGGACTCAACCGTTTCATCGTCAAGGAACCGCATAACTGGAGTGGGGAATTCGAGGTGGAAGGGGAGGAATCCATGATCGGGAATCCCGATTATTTTGTCCCCTGCACCTTTCCGTGGTATGCCCTGGTGATATTTTACGATGGGACGGTTTATCCCTGCCCGCAGGATTTTTTTGGAAAATTGAGGGTAGGGGATTTTAACTCCCAGACCCTTGATGAGGTGTGGCATGGAGAACCTCTGGTAGACCTGAGACGGCGGATGAAAGAGAGGAACTATCACGGGCTTGATCCCTGTCAGCAGTGCGACATGATCTTTCGTGAGGCCTTCCTCGGGGTGCCGACCAGCAATCTCAAGACCTATCTCTCCGAAAATTTCATCGGTTACGGAAAGCTGAAGCGCTTGTTAGAAAGATGAAGAAAAAATCCAGCCTGATTGTCATTTGTTTTTTGGTCATTTTAGGCCTTGTCGGGGCTGGATATTACGGCCGGGCTAGGTGGTTTCACAAACCCAATCCGTGTAGGAGTGGGAACTTTACCCTTCTCTGTATGGGGGACAGCATTACGGCTGAAGGCTACCCGGCTGCCCTGAGCGAGATTCTGAAGAAACACGGATACAGCGACTTTTGCGTTAAGAACCTTGGGCGGAAAGGGAATAACAGCGAGGAGTATCTGCGCTACCTGCGGTCACACCCAGAGCTCCTGAATGGGCGCGTGAATATGGTGTTGCTGCAGTTGGGGACCAACGATGTGCGGATTGATCATGATCACACGGATACCCATGCTTTCGCGGCGAATATCCAGAAGATTGTGGAGATGATTCGCGAGAGGCAGCCAAAGGCCCGCATCTACCTAGCGACCCTTCCTCCCGTTCTGAAGGATATCCCGGGTTACTTTGACTGGACGTCAAGACGAAGAGTTCGGGTGGAGATGAATCCCTATATTGCAGCGCTGGCCCGGCGTCTTCATTGCACTCGGGTGGATGTTTATCGGGCCTTCAAGCGTCATCCGGAATGGATCGGGCGAGACGGGATCCACCCGACGAGGTCGGGGATGCGGAAGCTGGCTAAGATCTATTTCAAGGCGATTCAACCGGATATCGCCCGGATCCTTGGAGTGATTCATGTGACGTTGCCGCCGGGATTTCATGACAGGGTGGCGTTCCAGTCGGATGTGGACGGGGATACGGAACTTTATCTCCTGACATCAAAGGGGATTCAGAAGCTGACGGATAACACGTTCCCGGACGAATATCCCGTGGTCTCTCCCGATGGAAAGAGGATCCTTTACATGACAAGGCCTGGCAAGAACTGGGAGCTGGCAATCTACTTTCTGGATAGGAAGAAGTCGGTGATCGCGGTGAATCTGAGCCCTTATAACATTTACGTGCCTGCGTGGTGCCCCGATGGCAGGCATATCATCTTTGCCACGGACAAATGGGGAAAGTCCGAGTTGGCTCTGTATGACCTGAAGGGTCGTCACCTGACCCGCCTGACGGATACCATTGGCAAAAATACACTTCCCGACTGTTCGCCGGATGGGAAAACCATCGTTTTTACGGGAAATCGCGGGTTGGGGTGGCATATTTACAAACTTGACCTGAAGTCCGGAAAGATTATCAAACTGACCCATAAGCGCGGGAACTGCCGGCCTCATTATTCCCCGGACGGGAGATGGATTGCCTTTGTGTCGGAGAGTAATGGGAAAACTGACATCTTTTTAATGCGCCCGGACGGAAGAGACACCCATTCCCTAACAAAGGATTCCCAACACTGGGACTATTATCCTGCCTGGTCGAGAGACGGGGAGCGGGTTTACTTCTCGAAATCGGTGAAACACCGGGGCGCACCCTGGCATTTGTGGGTGATCAACTCGGATGGGTCCCACGCCTTTCAGATAACAAGAGGTTTCAGCAAGGATCGGTTTGCCGATGTCTTTTGAGAAAAACGGGCAGGGAAGAAAGAACCTTTTTCGATTCGTGGCGTCGCTTGTCATATCGGCAGGTCTTCTCGTTTTTCTTTTCCGGTATATCGACGTGAAGGCCTTGAAGAATCTCTTCCTGCACCTGTATATTCCCGCCTTGCTCATTTATTTTGCCCTGCTGGTATGTGGGATTATCTTCAGAACCTGGCGGTACAAGCTGATGCTTCCAGGTGTTTCCATCGGCTTTCTTGGCCTGGCCGGTGTGACGATGATTCGGAATCTCTTCGTGGATTTTTTGCCAGCGCGAATCGGAGAGCTTTCATTTATCTGGGTGTTGAACAAGCGCTATAAGGTCGCGGTGGAATTAGGGGGATCTGCCTTTGTTGGCGCCTTCGTCTTTGACTTGATCGCCCTGTTTCCTTTGCTTGTGGTGGCTATCAGTCTTTCTCCCTTACATGCCCAGGAGGTGGGGAAGTGGTTGATGGTGCTTTTTTCCGGGGCCTTTGTTTTTCTGGGGGCTGTGATTGTATTTGCGAAGCGGATTTTGCCTGTGTTCATTGCATGGGCAAGGTGGCCTAGGGTCATGGGGTTTATGAAGCGCGTCCATATCGTCCATGTTGTTTACGAAAAGATTATGGAAACGGCGGAGCAGCTTGTGATTCTTAGCAAACGTGGCATCGGGGGACGCCTTTTTCTCCTGTCCCTAGGGGTACGTCTTTCGAAGTATATTTCGCTCTTTTTCCTCTTTTATGCAGTGGTCAGGAGCATGGGGATTACCTTCCAACAATTGAACCCTTTCACAATCTTCTCAGGGACGGCCTTTACCGAGGTGTCAAGTCTGCTTCCTATCCAGGGACTGGCCAGCATGGGAACGTGGGAGGCGACTTGGGCGGCGGTATTTATTTTCTTCGGATTCTCCAAAGAAACCGCCATCCTGTCAGGGATTGGGGTACACTGGATTACCCAGGTAACAGAGTATTCCATTGGGATACTTTCCATGATTTTGCTTTTCTGGCCTCGACGCTCCGGACCGATGCCTTGGCAGTTGGAGGTCTCTAGGCGTTCCCTCAAAAAGATGGAAAAGGTCAGGGTTCTGATGGATTACGCCGGCGGAGGGGGCTGTTGCCTCGAGGTGGGGTGTGACAAGGGAGTGGTGGGATATTATCTGAGGAAAGAAGGCGGCTGGTGGGTCAGTGTGGACGCGGATCGGCAGAATGTCCGGGACACCATGGGGTTGCTGAAGGAAAACGTGGTAATGGTGGACAAGAGGGTTTCCACATTTGGAACTGAGGTTTTCGACCAGATTTTCTGTGTCGATTTTCTGGAACATATCGAGGATGACATGGGCTGCCTGAGAGAATTGCGCAGGATACTGAAAGGCGACGGCGAGCTTCTGGTCACGGTGCCCCACTGGGATGCGGGGATGCCCCTGAACCGGCTGGCTTATCGGCTGGGGTTCAAGAAGGAATACTATGGACACGTCCGGGATGGTTATTCGGAAAGCGAGCTGAAAGAGAAGCTCGAAAAGACAGGGTTTGAGCCCTTCGAATCCCGATCCTTTTGCCGTTTTTTTGCCGAGGGAATCGAGCTGGTTCTCAATTACATTTACCAGTTTGTCCTGAAGAAAAAGTCGATCCATGAGGGAATCAAGGGAAATATCGCTCCCAGGACAAAGGAAGATGTGAGCCGGCACCGCCTCTCCTTTTACATTTACGCCCTTGTTTTTCCGGCTCTTAAGCTTTTTTCTTTCCTTGATTTATTAATTCCCGGGCATCGGGGCTATATTCTGCTGATCCGATCCCGGAAGAAAAGGGAATAGGGATTTGAGGAACCTAATTCTTGTGACAGGGGCAACAGGATTTATCGGCGGGCACCTCGTGGAGCACCTTCTCCGTGAAGGCAAACATGTTCGAATCCTTGTCAGGGATAGAACCAAGGTTCCCGGGGCGTGGGAAGGGCGCATAGAGGTTGTGGAAGGAGATTTAACACGCAGCCATGAATTGCGTGAAGCCGTTTATGGTGTGGACATGGTATATCACCTGGCGGGTGTTATCAACCTTCCCGCTGGTCGGGAAGAGCTATACACCCGGGTTAACCTTGGCGGGACGCAAAACCTTTTTAATGCGGTTGTGGCACGTGGAGGTAGAATTAAAAGATTTCTCTATTGCAGCAGCGTGGGCGTGTTTGGCCTGCTTACCAACCTTCCTGCCGATGAAAAAGCGTCATGTATACCATCGAACGCCTATGAGGCCTCGAAATATGAGGCTGAAAAATGGGTGTTACAAGCCGGGAAGCGCCATGCTGTCCCCTTCAGTGTGGTTCGACCCGCCTGGGTGTACGGCCCGGGGGACAGAAGGACGTTTCCCATATTTTCCATGATTGCAAAAAAACGCTTTATCATGATAGGAAAAGGTAAAACGTTGATTCATCCCGTTTATGTTGATGACCTGGTAAGAGGCATTCTGCAATGTGCCCGGTCACCTGATACCGTGGGGAAGGTAATTATCCTGGCTGGAAATCAACCCATTAAATTGCGTGATTTTGTACACCTTTTATCGGGAATTCTTGGGGTGAATCCTTGGCCATTTCATCTCCCGATGTCTCTGGCCACCTTCATTGCAATGATCCTTGAAATCCTGTATAAGCCAATGCGTAAAATGCCGCCCGTACACAGAAGGAGATTGGAATTCTTTTCCAGGGATCAGGCTTTTGATATCACCAGTGCAAAGAACAGTTGTGGCTTTACTCCCGAAACGGATTTAGAGGAAGGGTTGCGTAAAACAATAGATTGGTACAAGGCGAATAGATGGCTGTGAAGATGAACTCGGATCGCAAACAGACAGAGTTTGGCCACCTATTGACGGCGGATAATCGCTCTCCATTTTCAAAATACAGGGAGCTTGTTGTAGGGGGGGGATTCGGGGCGCTGCTCAGGTATGAACTCCTGACTATGCTGGCGACCCCGATGCCCGGGGCCTTAGGTTATGGTCTGCGGAAGGTAACTTATCCCTGGATGATGGGGGCCGTGGGTCGGGGGGCGGTTTTTGGACGAAACATGGCAATCCGGAACCCATCGAAAATTTTTGTCGGGAGCCGGGTTGTCATAGATGATAATGTGGTGCTGGATGCCAAGGGGATCGGAACCGGAAGGATTGAAATCGGAGACGAGGTGGTCATCAGTCGGAATAATATCCTGAGCTGCAAGGGGGGAACTATCAAGGTTGGGAACCATACCAATATTGCGCAGAATTGCCTTATTCATTCCGAAGAATGTGTCCGCATTGGCAGTGAAGTGATCATCGCGGCTTATACCTACATCGTTGGAGGGGGCAACCATGATTACAGCCGCCTGGATATCCCCATTATTCGTCAGCCGAATCTTTCCCGCGGAGGGATCATGGTTGAAGATAACGTCTGGATTGGCGCGAGGGTGACGATTCTTGACGGGGTTACCGTCCATTCCGGCGCGGTGGTCGGCGCCGGTGCCGTGGTGACGGAGGATGTGCCTGAGAATTGCGTGATGGCCGGGATCCCTGCGAAAGTGGTTGCAAGACGGTCATGATGAGGGGATTTAAGAGCACCATCTTCTTTAAGATTCCCGTCAGCTTGATTCTGATTGGATGGATCGTTTACAAGGTTGATATCTCCAAGGTGTGGCACATTGTTCAGCATGCGAGGGGCTGGTGGTTCTTGGCCGCGCTGGGATTGCATATCTTTGGTTACTGGGTGAGCGGCGAACGCTGGAAGGTCCTGCTGAAAGCCCAGGGGGTTGAGGTTTCCTTGAGCCTGACGATCAAATCTTATCTCGTAGGGACCTTTTTCAACCAGTTTCTCCCCACGATTGTAGGAGGGGACGTGGTGCGGGGCATGGATACAGCGAGGCCCTGCGGTTCCCTGACCAAATCTCTGACGATTATCCTTTTTGAACGCTTTACGGGGATTATCGTACTCCTGATGCTGGTCAGCACGGGAATCATTCTCCAATTGGGTCGGTTTAAAGAAGTTTCCTACTGGCCCATTCTTGTTCTTGGATTCCTGGTGATTGCCGCGGTTATTTTTCTTTGGAAAGAGGGAATCAATTTGGGATTTCTGGAGAAGAAGATACCCTTCCGGTTTGGGAAGGCAATTGTCCGAAAGATTTCGACCGTTTTCGATATCCTTGTCCGATTTCGTTCCCATCCCTGGCCGCTCGTTGAGGTCATCGGGTGGGGCCTGGCCCTTCAGCTTCTGTTTATTTTACATTATTATTTTCTTTCTATCGCTTTTTTTCTTCATCTGCCCTTCAGCTTCTTCATGGTGGTCATCCCCGTTATCTTTCTCCTGTCCATGCTGCCCGTCTCCATCAACGGTATCGGGGTGAGGGAAAACCTATTTGTCTATTTTTTTGCCAAGGTTTCGGTTTCACCGGAAAAGAGCTTGGCCATTGCGTGGATGGGGTTTGTTATGATACTGTGCTACGCGCTCGTAGGAGGCGTGATTTATATGGTAAGGAAAGGAGGAAGAGAAACGGTTTCTGAAATCGCGAATGAAAGTGACAGATTACCTGAATAAACCTCAGACAATACGTTATCCCGTTGTAAGGGGGATTTTGTTTTTGTTGCTGCTTTTACCCGTCAATCTTTCCTGGGCGGGGAGTACGGGAAAGACCTACAGGGAAATTTACTTCAAGAGTGGTTCCTATAGATTGTTTGGCTATTATTTCCCGCCTCGAAAAGATTTTAACGGAAAAGGCATTGTGTTGTGCCCGGGGTCGAATGATAAAGGGTGCAGTAATATTTTATTCCCGGAGATTTGTAAAAGATTCGCGAAGTTGGGGTATGCGTGCCTGACATTTGATTTCAGGTGTTATGGGAAATCCGAAGGGCCGGTGAAGGTAACCTCTTTCAAGGACCTTGATTTTACCGAAGATGCCATCTCCGCAGTTACTAAGCTAAAAAAGCTGAAGCCTTCCATAAAAGAGATCGTCATGATAGGCCACTCCATGGGAGGCGGCGTGGCTGTCAGCGCAGGCGTTAGGGATCATCGGGTTGATAAAATTGTTTCACTCTCTCCTGGCCGGAGAGTGAAGGAGCTGTTTCTGGGGAAAAACGCGAAGCTAGGATTGGACTGGATACGCTGGCGAATGCACGAAGACATGACTAAGAAAATTACCATTTCTTTGCCAGTCGTACGTGAAGTTACATTACCTATTGTTATCGACAGTTATCGCGATTTCGTTTTTTTGAAGCCGATTCTCTTTATAGAGGGAACATATGAAGATCCGAAAGATATAGCCTTCTTGACGCGTTACGTTCAAGACATAAACGTATTGAATCGGAAGGATCACATTATCTTACCCACAAATCACTGGATCGGAACGGCCAACGGAACAAAGGTGGTGTTTCCTGTGGCGATTCATATTCTCGTCGTAACGATCGATGCCTGGATCAGAAACGATGAAACACGTCTTGCGGATATTCTGAAGAGGGTAAAGCGCAGTAAGCGATTACCGGTTACAGCGGTGCAGACAAGATGATGCAGGGAAGGGGATATCCGGGAAGTAAAAGGATATACCTTATTGCTTTTGTTTTTTTACTGCTTTTTCTTATTGCGCTTCGGGGTGTGCATATTACGGCTGATCCTCCCTCAGATTTGAGCTGGAGCGCGGGGTATTATGGTGATGAGGCTGGATACGCTCATAATGCGCGAAATAAGGTTTTGTTTGGTAAGTGGGTCATGGATGAATACAATCCATACCTTGTCAATCCTATCTTGACAATCTTTGATTATCTTTCCTTTAAAGTTTTTCACCCAAGTATTCTTTCCTTAAGGCTGGTTGCTCTTTTTTGGGGCATTTTGGGTATCTTCTTTATTTTTGAAACCCTCAGAAACACTGTGGAATTCCAATGGATGGTTTTTTTGGGGGTTTTTTTGATTGAAATGAACTATTTCTTTTTAATGTATTCGCGGATAGATTTGTCTGACACGATGCTCACAAACTGGATGCTTATGACACTTTTCTTTTGGGCTATAGGACTTGAGAAAACAGTCTTTCGCCTATTTGCTGGTTTCTCTGCCATTGGTGTATTGGCATGTAAACCAACGGCCGCTTATTTTTCCGTAGTGGTTTTGGCCGCACTGGTTTTTGACTTCATTAAAGGGGATGTTGAAGGGCGAGCGAATTTAAAAGAAATCATGCGGTACTGTTTTCCCTTTTTGATTGGGCTCATAGCTGGGGGATTGATTTGGGCTTTTGTGTATTACATTCCCCATCACTCGGAATTAGCGGGAATGGCTGACGGCTGGTCGTTTTTGTCCATGCCGAGGAATTGGCATGATTTCGTGAGAAGAACGGTGGGGCCGTACGCTCCAATCGTTTTTAAACACTTTTCATGGTTTCCTTTTATCCTCCTGACTGGATGGTTGTATTTTCCCATCTCTTTTTATCGTTTGTTCAAAAACTGGAAGCGATATAATTCTTTGGAGTTTTTATCATCGGTATGGTTTGTGTTAGGCTATTTCGCTGTGTCTGGCCTGCGCTACCGCCCTCCACGGTATTTTATTTCCCTGGCACCTCCCCTTATTTTCCTAGCCTTGTTTGGGCTTAAAGAATTATTGTTTTTCGACTATAGGGTTCTAAAGAGAGACTGGATTTTTTGTATTTTTTGCTCCGGATGGTTTTTTCTTACCTTTTTTCTGGCGAGGAAATATAT
>JALTEW010000307.1 GCA_027073795.1 bacterium
ATGGCAAGCTCCTGATCAAGCATGTTGCCTGCGATAGGAATGCCGTGCCGCATCAAAAGCTCATTTCCTGTACAACACATTCCGACAAGGTTGATCCCCTTCGCGCCTTTCTCCTTGGCGAGTTTTTTCATATCAGGGTCGTCCACTGCGATGACAATCATTTCGGAAAGAATAGGATTGTGACCGTGAAGCACGATGTTGACCTCATCTTTCTTCAGAACGCCGAGATTAATCAGAGCGGTATTGGGCGTAGGCGTTCCAAATAGAATGTCAGAACCATCGGTAGCCATCATGGACCCACCCCAACCATCTGAAAGTGAGGTCCGCAGGGCATGTAACAAGGTATTTGCGTAATCCGCTCCAACACCCATATGTATCCTGTGTAAGGCCTCCACAATTTCTCTGTCCACACTTCGGGGAACGATTCCTAGTTTTTCCCACATCTGTTTGGTTTTATCTGGAGCGCGCTCAGCCAATTGAATCTTGTTTTTTATCGTCCCAAACTCCTCTAACATGGCAAGAGCAAGACCTTTGGCAATCTCTTCTTTGCTTTTCCCTTCCGTTTCTATCCCGTATTCCCCAGCCACAAACTTCAATTTTTCCACATCCAGAATCTGGTACCCTTGCGATTTCCCCTCGGCTGTTTCCAGGAGGACTTCAATGACCTCCCGGCCATGATCAGAATGGGCGGCTGCACCAGCAGAAAGGTCATCCAGTAGATTCCGGGCCGTGATCAAATCGCTGGTCGCCCCGCAGACCCCGCGCTTCGGCTCCCCCCCAAAGGGGTCAATCCGGCAGGGTCCCATGACACACCGGTTACAGCACAGGCCCAATTGCCCAAACCCGCATTGGGGCTGTTGTTTTTCAAGCCTGTCCCAGGCGGTTTCAATACCATCCTGCATGGCCTTTTGCACGATCTCCTGATCGGTTTTGTCCAAAGATCTTTTCTCAGCCTCTTCTTCCAGATATTTTGGATCAACATACATGGTCTCCCTCCCTTTCGTAGGGTTTCTTAATCCTGAAAAATCCCATTTTCAGCAATTGTTTTCATGATGTCCCGGTAGGCCTTGATATTTTCAGGAACCTCTGGAACCTCGGTTTCCTCCCCCGAAGACCTCAAGACTCTAACGGTAAAATCCCTTCTACTTGTCCGAATCAGGTCGTTGATGTCTCCAAATTCCAAGGCGCCTGTTTTGCAGGCCTCAACACAGGCAGGGATTCTTCCCTCCCGCTGCCGGTCGATACAATGATCACACTTCGTGTTCACGTTCCGGTCCATTGCGACCTGATAGGTCTTCTCAAACTGGATAATCCCGAAGGGGCAAACCATGGCGCAGGCCCCGCAGGCAATACACTTGTTATAATCCACAATTACGGAATCTGTTTCAGCATCTCTCTTCAAGGCCCCCGTAGGGCAGACCTGCAAACACGGGGCAGGATCACAATGCCGGCACCGGTTCGGAAATGTCAAAAGTCCCGGTCCCACCTCAACATGAATCCGCGGTTTTGAAATTGGGTCTTCCGAAATCGCGCCCAAAAGGGTCTTGCTTTTGGAATGCTCAATGGCACAGGCAACTTCGCAATGCCGACACCCAATACACCTTTCCGGTTTTACCATAACGGTGTTCATATACTCACCTCCTTTACAGGTAAGGGTTTTAATTGCGAAAAAAACAACAGGTTGATTTTCCCCTCCATCAGGTGCTCTCTAAAAAAACCATGGAAAAATATCCCCACCGTTAAGAACCTCTAAGCTTAGAAAAGCACTCTAAAAACCCCACACTCCGCGGTATTAAACAATATCACCCTTCCACTGTCTTACATGACATAAAATGGCTTCAAATACAATTAGATTTTTATAAAATGCTTTTTTAATTTGTGAAAGGTATTATCGCTTTGTAAAAGGAAAAATCTACTTGAGGCCTAATCTTTCAAGGAATTCCCGCGACCTGTTTCGACTGACCGGCAATTTTTTGTCTTCACCTTGAAGACTGACGTAAACAGCTCCCTGTCCTTTAAAAACCTTGTTTATTTTCGTGAGATTCACGATATAACTCCGGTGGATTTTAAAAAAGTATTTATGCGGCAATCGGTCGTAAAGTCTCCCGAGAGATAGGCCCGAAAAAAACCCGCCGCGCGCCGTGTAAACCCGGCTGTAAACGTTGTCCGCTTCTACATAGATAACATCCTCAAGATCAATGAGCCTGATTTCATTTTTAATCCCTACCGGGATCTTAAGCAAATGCATCGATTTGTCTGAAATATAAGCAGTGATATCATACAGGAGGGCGCAAAACAGAGACTCATTAAAATTGTGCGACAGGAGAGAGATAAGCTTTATAAAAAGGTACTTATATTGATTATCTTTTGAAAGAATCTTGATGGAAAAAGGGATTTGGCGTTTTGACGTGTTGAGCAGGTTAAGCATATGTGTAATCTTATCGGCTGATTCTTTGTGATGCAATCCAATCAGCGATTTATTAAAAATGGTCGAAGCGGAAAAATCCGCAAATAACGTGAGAATAGATCTGTTGATGTAGTGAATCTTGTAGTTCCAGTCAAAAATGACTATGCCCGGTTCTAAATGATTCAGGAGAGATACAAAATCATCCATAGATACATCATCATTATAGAAAGCAGAAGGAGATGTCAAGAAACGTAATTGCCTCTGATAGAGTTTGATACACCCATCTTACAACTCTTCGGTGAGGGCATATTCATTGACTTTGGACATAAAATCTGCCATTCTTTATCCGGAAGTGGATAGGTCACTGGTGGGCCTCCTGGACTTCAAATCCAGTGGTCCCGTGAAGAGCGGGACGGCGGGTTCGATTCCCGTACACTTCCGCCAATCTGTGTGTTCAGAAGGAGGATACCATGATAGGTGGAATTGGGGTAACGGAGTTAATCATCATTCTGGTGATTGTTATCATCATCTTTGGTGCCAGGCGATTGCCGGAGCTCGGAAGCGGTATTGGTAAGGCTATCAAAAACTTCAAAAAGGCGACAACGGGACAGGACGAGATCGACGTGACACCAAAGGTCGACAAGAAAGAAGAGAATGAAAAACCAGAGGAAAAGAGCACATCTTAGCAATTCATGGGCACGGGTCTGGCAAAAATATTTCACAAAGCACTCATAGGGGTAGGGTCAAATGTTGGCAACCGGGTGGGCACCTGTTGTGCCGCCATCGAAGAGATTAGAAACCACCCTGATATGGAGGAAAGCAAGATTTCCCCGTTTTACGAAACGGTGCCGGTTGGCGTAACCGATCAAGCCCCTTTTATCAATCTGGTCATAGAAATGCGCACCGCCCTGTCGCCCCCCGACCTTTTGGGAACACTCAAGTCCATGGAAAAGAAACTTGGAAGGATCCAGCGATATCGCTGGGGGCCCCGTGAGATAGATCTGGATATCCTTTTGTATGAAGACACCGTCATCTCAACGGACAACCTGGTGATTCCCCACCCGGAAATGCACAAACGCGCCTTTGTACTTGTCCCTGCATGTGACATTGCGGGAGACTGGCAGCATCCTGCCCTGAATCAAACGCTACATGACCTTTTGAATGTGCTCTCCCGCGAGGGTGTCACCCCCTACAGAGGACCTGTTCCGTGCGTTTGATTCTTTATGCCATTTTGGGATTTGCTATTTACTACCTCCTCAGGGGTCTTTCAAAGGGAGCCCCCAAAACACCTCCCCCATCCCAGAATCACCCATCGGAAAAGGGTAAGGAGCTGAAGATGGACCCTGTTTGTGGTACCTATATCCCGGAAGACACGCCTTATCGCGTAAATTACAAGGGGAAGACCAACTACTTTTGCAGCGAAAAATGCATGAAAATCTTCCAAAAAAAGATTGAGGAGGAGAAGAAATAAAGCGAGAAGCAAGAGTCAAAGGGTGATGGGAACCATGAAGTGGAAGGCGTTAGTGGTTGGGTGTTAATTTTTATTATGTTAATTTCTTGCACCTTACGCCTTACGTTTTACAATTTACGGGTAACGGGTAGGCCTTCAGCTTTGAGCTTAACCCTCAGTCCTATATCGCTTTTGACCTTGAGATAGGTATATCAATAGACTTTTAAACATATCAACCTTTGGAGGGAATGATGAAATTCTTTATCGATACCGCCAACATCGAGGAGATCAAAAAAGCCACCCGCATGGGGCTGGTGGACGGCGTCACAACCAATCCCACGCTGGTTTCCAGAGAAAACCGCCCTTTTCTTGACGTCATCAGGGATATCTGCGAAGTTGTGGATGGGCCTGTCAGTGTGGAGGCGGTTTCCATGACAGCCGATGAGCTGATTCCCGAGGCACGAAAGCTTTCAAAAATCCATCCCAATGTCGTGGTAAAGATCCCGATGACACTGGATGGAATGGTCGCGGTCCGCCAACTGGAACAGGAGGGGATTAAAACAAACGTCACCCTTGTCTTTTCCCCTAACCAGGCGCTCCTTGCCATGAAGGCAGGGGCTTCCTATATCAGCCCGTTCGTCGGGCGCCTGGATGATGCTGCCCATGAGGGAATGGACATGGTAGCGGATTGTCTGGAAATCATAGAAAATTACGGGTTTACATCTGAGATTATCGTGGCCAGTATTCGCCACCCCCTACACGTTCTAACCGCCGCGCGGATGGGAGCCCATATTGCCACCATTCCCTACAAGGTCATGGTTCAGCTTTCAAAACACCCTCTCACAGATGTGGGAATCGAGCGTTTCCTCAGCGATTGGGAGAAGGTGCCCAAGACATAAAAAGAGGGGACTCACATCCCCTCTTTCACACCTATTGCAGGGAAGTCCATTACTTCACTTCCACGGTAATCTGTTTCGGTTTGGTTTCTTCTCTCTTAGGCATGACCAGTTTCAAAATCCCATCCTTGTAGGATGCCTTAATCTCTTCTCGGTCAATTGTGTTGGGCAGTGAGAAGGACCGGCTGAATTTACCATACGCCCGTTCAATGCGATGATAATTTTCTTTTTTGGTCTCCTGCTCGAATTTGCGCTCGCCCCTGATAGTCAAGGTGTTGTCTTCAACCTTGATATCAATATCCTTCTGATCAATCTCTGGAAGCTCCGCTTTTAGCACGATTTCATTCTCGCTTTCATAAATATCAACAGGTGGCGCCCAGAGACCGGCGGAAATATCCTCCTCTTCACGCGAACGAGTTCTCTGAAGCGTTTCATCAAAGAGACGATTCATTCTTTCCTGAATAGCCAGAAGATCCTGAAAAGGTTCCCATCTTACCAGTGCCATATCCATCACCTCCATTTTCTTTTTTCCCTTTCGCTCAAAAAATAATCATGTTTTCCGGCGTGTCAAGTCCCCAAGCCATTCCATGAAGATGGCCTTCTTTGCTTACCATGCGGGATGTGTTAAATACACAGGAAAAAATCAAGCCCATAAAAGGAGCCTTCCATGCAGGAACATAAAAAAGTTCTTTTGATCGAAAAGGGCAAAGACGGATTTATGACCTTGACCCTTAACCGCCCCGACAGACTCAATGCCCTCAACCCAGAGTTGCTGTTCATGCTCAAGGGGGCGATAGATGAGGCCAACAGAACCGATGGATTAAAAGGTGTCATCCTAAAAGGGGCCGGGGGGAATTTTTGCGCGGGGGGAGACATCTTCGTTATGAAGGAAGCGATAGATAGCCAGGACATCCACGCCCTTTCCCCCTTCCTTTCCATCCTTGAAGAAACAGCGGCTTCTCTCTATGCGTGTCGCCTCCCCATGCTCTGCTTACTGGATGGAATTGCTGCCGGCGCGGGAATAGGCCTTGCCCTCGCCGCAGATATCCGTATTGCTACGGAAGAAACCCGTTGCCACTTCGCCTTCCCCGCGCTGGGCGCCATTCCGGACGCAGGTTCCAGCTACCTTTTCCCCCGGGTCATAGGGTATCAGAGGGCCATGGAATTCTACATCTCCAACGAGCCCATTGACGCCCGCAAGGGACTGGACTGGGGGCTGTTTCAGGAGGTCGTGCCCCGGGAAGCACTTCAGGAACGCCTGCACGTGTGGAAGGAAAAAATTGCGTCCCTATCGTTAGGCGGGTTCCAATTGAGCAAGAAGCTGTTTCAGCAATCCCTCCACCAAACCATGGAGGAACAGGTTCGGGCAGAGTATTTCGCACAGCTTACTGCGATGAGTTCCGAACATTTCGCCCGGAAGGTATCGGAACTAACGGTAAAAAAGGATAAAACAAAAGGGTGAGCGATTTCATGCTGGACCTCAGTCCCCATCGTTACCTGAAACGGAAAGGCCTTCTCGACACCCTTCCGGGAATTCTTGCGCCTTATGGGAAAAAGACACTCGTTCTATTTGATCCCCTCATGCGGGAACGCTATGGCGCGCGCGTGAAGGCGATACTGGAGGAAAGTGGCTTTGACGCAACGATAGGAGCCCTGGAGCGGAACTGCTGCAGAGAAGAGGGGGAAGCCTGGGCAGTACGTCTCCAGCCTATTCCTCCGGGAAGCGTCATCGGAATCGGCGGCGGCAAAGCTATTGACCTTGCAAAATGGATAGCCAAAAACATCAAAAAACCCTTTATCTCCTTCCCAACCAGCGCCGCGACATGCGCCGCAACCACGTCTATTTCCGTTTTGTACACCCTGGAGGGACACTACCAGGAAACAGTGGCGGCCACGCCACCCGTATTAACCCTTGTTGATCCGGAAATTCTCCTCAGCCAGCCTCCGAGGCTCCTTGCGGCCGGTATGGCGGACGCCATAGCAAAGTGGATAGAGGCCCGGGGGATGAGAAAGCAGCATCACAAGCGTATTCTGTCCGCCTCCGCGCTGTCGCTTGCCCGTCTAACCTATGAATTCCTTACCAAGCGCGGGACGCGGGCCCTTGAAGACCTAAAAAAGGGAAACTGGACTCAGACACTCTCCGAAATAACTGATATTAATCTCTTCATAACAGGACTGATTAGCACCCTGGGCGGGAAATCCGTTCGCGTCAGTGCCGCCCACGCCTTTCAGGACGCCTTCTGCGGCCTGGGTACCAAAAAGGACATCCTGCACGGGGAATGGGTCGCCTTTGGAATGATTGTCCAAA
>JALTEW010000308.1 GCA_027073795.1 bacterium
GTGATTATTATGCCTGTGCGCGTATCTCCGAGGCACCGGTGCCCACAGAGAAGATGATTTCCAGGGGGCTAGGCGCTGAGGGATTGGGATGTCTGATCGCCGGGATTTTGCAGACCTGTAACGGGACGACCTCCTACTCCGAGAATATTGGTTCTATTGGATTAACCCGTGTGGCGAGTCGCCGTGTAATTCGGGCCGGTGCGATTCTGATGCTTGTGATCCCCATTGTTGGGAAATTCGGTGCAGTTCTGGCAACCTTGCCGAAACCTGTGGTTGGCGCCATGTTTGTTGGCCTGTTTGGTTTGATTGCCGCAGTGGGCCTTTCGAACCTGTCTCTGGTGAACATGAACAATTCTCGGAATCTATTCATCATAGGCATTTCTTTCTTCATGGGCCTGAGCGTCCCGGCTCACTTCGGCGCGCATGCCATTAAATGGGTGGAATACGGCAAGGTCGCGGAGGTCATCGGGAATATCCTCCAAGCCATTTTTACAACCGGTATGGGGGTGACGGCTATTGTCGGGATTATCCTGGATAACATTCTCCCAGGGGCAACCCGGAAGGAGCGGGGGCTTGAGGCTTGGGAGATTGAGGCTTCCGATGAGGCTTGGGAAAAGGCAGAGGCGGACTGGGCAGCCATGGCTGAAGGTGAAATGCGCCCGGTGGTGATCGAATAATCTATTAACATCAACGTCGAGTTTCAGGGGGGTGGCGTTTCCATCCCCCCTGAGTTATCCGGGAGTTTATCCATAGAGTTTATGAACAGACGCCTCCGGGTTATTTACATTTTGATTGTTGTGTTCGGGTTGGTTGGGCTTTACGCCATATTTAATGTGGGAAATCCCCATTCCCTTTTTCGATGGATTATAAAATCGGATGCCTATGACCTGTACATCGCCATGGGGGTCTCACTTCTTGTCTTTTTTTTAGGGTTTTTGGTATTTTACTTCCGACAGCAGGAGGGATATACTCAACTGCTGTGGATGAACCGGGAACGAATACGGGCGCTTAGAGAGAAGAGATATTCCGATGAACAAATTGCGGAGGATCTGCTCTCTGCACTTGGGATGAAAAGGGGTTACCGGTATAATCTTGTCAAGAAACGACTTGTTCTGGAGCTGTCTTCTATAAAGGTTGTCTCGCAGGGGGGGTAAGATACACTATCTACAGAGTCAGGAATGGATATGGATTGCCCTCGTCTTTTTCGCGTTGTTTGGAGGCATTGCCCTTTGGCAATGGCGGGACAAGAGGTGGATTGCCAGGCACTTCAGCCCAGGCGAGGTGGTTGTTGTAAGCTTCGGGGTTACCTTTTACGGGTGTGAATCTTCTCCTGGGCGCCTGCCCAGCCATACAGGAATGCTTATCTTGTTGCAGTCCGGGCTTCTTTACCGCACACGATTTCTTGGGAGAGAATTCAGAATACCGAAGGGGAAGATTCGTTCTGTGTACGTGGGCAAAACGCATAAAGGTAAAAAGCTTTATCAGTATGTCATGAAGGTGGACTTTATTAACAGAGAGGGGGGACCGGACACTGCCGCATTTCGCGTCCCCTATCCCCAGCAATGGTTTTCTGCCATTGGCAGAACCCTGCAGATCCAGCCTGTTACAGAGATTCCGGAAGGAGATAAGGATGTGGACATGGTCAACATTTGAGCTACTGGTTTTACTTGTTTATCTGGTCTTGTTTACCTCTTCCTATGTGACCCAGACCATTACCATCATCAGGAATAAGAGTTCGAAGAACGTGGACATGTTCGCGTTTATTCGCCTGTGCATTGGCCAGACTTTCTTTACCATCTATTCCTTTTCACTGAAAAAGATAGGTTTTTTTACGGGGTCCGCATTAACCCTGTTAAGCCTGATTTTTTTATCGATTTTTATCTTCAAATATCGAAGGTCTGTACCTGAAAGACAGCCCTCTTGATTCTCTGCCATGAGATAAGGTAAAGAGAGATAAAACAGAAGGAGGGATTTATATGGACGAGCCTTTGGAAGGGATTAAGATTGTAGACATGACGGCTGCCATGGCGGGTCCGTTTTGCACCATGTTGCTTGCCGATATGGGGGCGGAAGTCTTGAAGATTGAACCCCCCGGCCGAGGGGATATGTTGAGGGATTTTGGTCCCCCGTTTATCGAAGGGGAGAGCGCCTATTTTCTTCTAGTCAATCGCAACAAGAGAAGCATGACGTTAAACCTGAGAACCCCCGAGGGTCTGGATATCCTGAAACAGCTTGCCAGGGATGCAGACATCGTGGTGGAGAGTTTTCGTCCCAATGTCAAGCATAAGCTTGGGGTCGATTATGAGGCATTGAGTGCCTTGAATCCCCGCCTGATTTACTGCAGTATTTCCGGATTTGGTCAGGACGGCCCTTTGGCCTATCGTCCCGGGTTCGACCCTATTGCACAGGGAATGTCAGGCCTTACGAGCGTGACGGGCTTTCCCGAAACTGGGCCTATTCGCGTGGGGGTGGCTATTGGTGATTCCCTGGGGGGGATTTTTGCCATGTATGGAATTTTGCTCGCCCTGATTGAGCGGAATCGGTCTGGAAAGGGCCAGGCTGTTTCCACATCCCTTCTGGAAGGCCTGGTGGCGGTGCTGGGGTTTCAGGCCGCCAAATATTTTGGGACGGGGGAGGTTCCGGAAAGAACCGGAAATGACCACGCCATGATGTCACCCTATGGAACCTTCAAGACAAAGGATGGCCATATTAATGTAGCTGCCGGAAATCAGGGGATGTGGGAGCGATTATGCAAGACACTTGGGATTGAGGAGTTGGTTGGGGATCCCAGGTTTCTCACGGTAAAGGACCGGGTGCTCAACCGTTCTGCCTTGTCTGAGATTTTGAATGGTAAGTTGAAAGAGAAGACAAGTGAGGAATGGATAGAGATTTTGAATCATGACGGCATTGCCTGTGGACCTATCCTCAACATCAAAGAGGTTTTCGAGAACGAACAGGTCTTACATCTTAAGATGCTGGAGGAGATAGAGCATCCCCATTGCGGGAAGATAAAGACCATCGGAATCCCGACAAAGCTCAGCCGCACGCCTGGATCCATTCGAAGGCCGCCCCCCTTGAAAGGGGAACATACGGATGAGGTTCTCCGCGAGTTGGGTTTCAATGAAGAGAGAATCCATGTGTTTCACGAAACGGGCGTCGTGTAAATGCAGGGCGGCCTGAGTGTTTGTCAGACCGCCTTGATTTTTACATGCTATTGATGATAAAAAGGCGAAGAGTAAAATTTTGAGGGAGGTGTGTGGTGGCGGGAAAATGGCGTTATGGCATTCTGGGATTCCTCAGTTTTTTTGTTTTTGTCTTGTTTCCTCCCAATTCTTTCGCGAAGAAAGGTTCAGAGAAATCCCCTATACGAATCCAGGCAGAGAAGTTAACCTACAATAAAAATACGGATACCTATACCGCCATCGGGCATGTCATTATCAAAAGAAAAGGGAGCACCCTTGAAGCGGATAAGGTCATTTTAAACAATGCCACGAAGGATGTGACGGCGACCGGCCATGTAAAGTTGGTGGACGAAAACGATCTTTTGACCTGTACCCACATGCGATTGAATCTTATTACCCGCCTGGGCACGATTTATAACGGAACATTAAAAACCAAAGAAGGGAATTATCATATCACCGGGGAACGTGCAGACCGACTGGGGCCTGAGCGGTACCGGGTTTACAATGGAACCTTTACCACCTGTAATGCCAGAAAGCCTGCCTGGAAATTCAAGGCCGATCGGATGGATGTCACGGTTGAGGGGTTTGCTGTTGCACGGGGGGCAAAGTTCTATGCCGGGGGAATTCCTATCCTTTACTCGCCCTACATGATTTATCCAACCAAGCGTAAACGCCAGACGGGTTTTCTGTTCCCTGTTTTCGGGGGGTCGAGTAAGTATGGCCCCATGGTCAGTGAGTCCTTTTTCTGGGCGATTTCAGAGGATAAAGACGCCACCTTCACGGAAAGTTATCTAGGGGACCACGGACTCAAACACGGCTTGGAGTTTAGGTATGCCAGGACATCTAACAGCCAAGGCCAGTTAAATCTGCATTACATTGACGACAACGCGTACCATGGGAATCGATGGGCGGTTATCTACCGTCATGATGAGCTGTTCAATAACGGATTTTACGCGAAAGCCGACATCAACAAAATCAGCGATAATGAGTATCTCGTCGATTTTAGTGATGATATCCCTGGAGAGTCTGCCACAGATGCCAGGCGGGACAATATCCTGAAATCCAAGGTCACGTTTGGGAAGAACTGGAATAAGTACAGTTTTAACGGTGAGTTTTCCTATTATGACGACCTGACGAAAAGAAACAATGACTATACAACCCAGCGGTATCCATACTTGAACTTTACTGCCTCAGAGCAACCTCTGCTTCGTACACCTTTTAACTATACCTTTGACAGTACCTACGCTTATTACTACAAGAAGGAGGCGGAAAGGCTCCAGTATGTAGATCTTTACCCAACGATTTCTTATCCTCTGGAGCTTCTTAAGGTATTTCAGATAAAACCAAAGGCTGGCTTTAGGGAAACCATGGTGTGGCCCTCTAACGTGGGCCCGAATGATGAGAGTGATTTTGAATCTCGGGGAATCCCAGATTTCAGTATCAATGCATACACCGTGGTTCAGCGGATTTATAAGACCAGCAGTTCAAAGGCATTCAAGCATACCATCAAACCCGAGGTTACCTATGAGTATATCCCGGATATCAGCCAAAACAGCCTATATTGGTTAAGCCGCATTAACAAGAAAAGCCTTCTGACTTATGGCTTAACGAGTTTTTTGATTGAGAAAAAAACCACGGAAAACGGGGAGTCCGCTTACCGGGATTTTATGCGTTTCAAGGTGTTTCAGAGTTATGATTTTGAGGCGGATAAACATGAATTTTCTTCAATCTCTGCACAATTGGATCTCTGGCCAACCAAGAGGATTTCATCTAAAACGGTTGCAACCTACGACCATGAAAGCGGCAATTTCACGCGCTTGTATGAGACGCTTGCGGTTTTGGATAAGCGCGGCGACAGGGTCTCTCTTAACTACAATTATGATAAGGCGATCACGGAGAGAGAGAGCACGAAACAGCTGGACGCCAATGTATGGTTGAAGCTGACTGATACCATCAATTTGATTTATAATACTAAATATGATTTTGAGATAAGTGACTTTATTGAGAGCACCTATGGCCTGGTTTATCATCCCCAGTGCTGGCAGCTTGATTTTCAGATTCATGACATCGCGCGTTCTGAAGACGGAACCATCCCGAGCGAGACCCAGGTTCGTGTTATGTTTACCCTGGAAGGCTTGGGGAGTTTTGGCACAAAATAGGCGATGAAAGTCGGTATCCTCGCGGGCGGAACAGGGTCCCGGATTTTCCCCCTCACCCAAATAATCAACCAGCATCTCTTGCCCGTTTTCAACAGACCAGTGATTCACTATCCTTGGGGACGCCTGCTGGTAGCTTAAGATAGCGGATATGAATAATGTCTGAAGGAGCGTGGGGTAATGGAGAGGGTGGAAACAAAAAGGCTTAAGGGGATCCCCGGTGAACGGGGGCGTCGGATGGAGATATTGAGAGGTGACGATGCGATTTTTTCAAAATTTGGTCAGGTTGATATGACCGCCACCTACTCCCAGGTGGTAAAGGCGGGGTATGCCCATCAGTTTCAGGATGGTGTGACAGCCGTATCAAGCATAATAAAGCTGGTTTTGCATAACGATCAGGAAGGTTCTCCCACGCGGGGAGAGATTAATGAATTCTTTGGGGGGATTCATTATCCCCTCTTGGTTAAAATTCCCAGGGGCGTTATGCATGGGTGGAAGGGTATCAGTGAAACCGAAGCCATGATTGTCAATGTGGTAACGGAGCCCTATAATTACGGGCACCCTGGCGGAATAAGGGTTGATCCCCATGAAAACGATATCCCGTATCGCTGGGGAAGAAGAGACAGATAAGGTTCTTTAGGGAAGGGATTGTGCGAATTCTTGTCACAGGCGGGTGTGGGTTTATCGGAAGTAATTTTATTCGTTATCTTCTCTCCTGCCACCCTGAACACGAAATCATCAACCTTGACAAGCTGACCTACGCGGGGAATCTCCACAATCTGGAAGGGATTTCCGGCCATCCTAACTATCGTTTTGTCCAGGGAGATATTGCTGAGTCCTCTGTTCTGGAGCCGGTTTTTGAAGGGAAGATCGATGGCGTGATCCACTTTGCCGCTGAATCTCACGTGGACAGGAGTATCGAGGATGCGATGGCGTTTGTTCACACGAATGTTGTAGGCACCTATCAGCTACTGAATTTTGCGAAACGCTACAAGGTTGACCGTTTCCTTCACATTTCAACTGATGAGGTTTATGGAGAACTGGGGAGCAGGGGAACCTTTACTGAGGATTCACCGATAAAGCCCAACAGCCCCTATGCGGCCAGTAAGGCCTCGTCTGACCTTATGGCCAAGGCGTTTTTCCGGACGCATCACCTGCCTGTTATCATTACACGATGTTCGAACAATTATGGCCCCTATCAATTTCCCGAAAAGCTGATCCCTCTTATGATTACAAGGGCTATGCAGGATTTGCCCTTGCCGGTCTATGGAGACGGGCAGAACGTGAGAGACTGGATTTACGTGATGGACCACTGTGAGGCATTGGTTCGTGTTTTTTTCGAGGGCAAAGAGGGGGAAATCTATAACATCGGTGGAGACGGGGAGCGGACAAACCTTCAGGTTGTGAACGCGATTCTGGATTATATGGGAAAACCGAGATCTCTGATTACCTTTGTCAAAGACCGGCCCGGCCACGATTTTCGGTATGCCATGGATTACACAAAGATCAAAAAGGCCTTGGGATGGGAACCTAAGGTTTTGTTTGAAGAGGGAATCAGGGGAACGGTTGACTGGTACAGGAATAACCGTTCCTGGTGGGAGTCGATTCTAAATGGAACCTACCGGGCAGTGGGCAGTGTAAACACTGGTCCCGAAAAATAGGCATCGTGGGTTTTTAAAGCTATTAAGATTG
>JALTEW010000309.1 GCA_027073795.1 bacterium
CAAGAACCATGATGGCGGTTGCGTGCTGGTCGTTGTGAAACACGGGGATGTTCATGCTCCTGACAAGCATATTCTCTATCTGAAAACACTTTGGGGCATCGATGTCTTCGATACATACAGCACCGAAGGTGGGAGCAAGAAGGCTGACTGTCTGAACGATCTCGTCCACATTCTGGGTCTTAAGACAGATGGGAAAGGCATCGACATTGGCAAAGGTTTTGAAGATGACCGATTTTCCTTCAAGAATGGGGAGGGCAGCCAGGGGCCCCTTATTGCCGAATCCGAGAACGCGAGAGCCATCCGTGATCAGGGCGACAGTATTGCCGCGACAGGTATAGTCGAAAGACGTGCTGGGATCCTTTTCGATCGCGCGACACGGCTCGGCGACGCCAGGGGTGTAGACGAGACTTAAGACAGAACTGTCTCGAATGGGCACCTTGCTTTGCACTCCGATCAAGCCGTTGTATTTTTCTCTGTACCAGAGGGGTTTTATCGTGGTTTTCATAGCAATTCTCCTGATGTGAGAGATTAATGTACTTCACACTTTCTTTAGAGAGTATAATTCAAAGCTTTAAAAATGCAAGAATAAAAAATTCAGGTATGTTTGAATACCTTTGATTGTTCACAAATCTTAAACTCTTTTCGGTATGTGTGAGAATATATTTCCTGGGATTCCCCCAATAATTTCGTTAATTTGTATTGACAAAATATCAGAGTTTCGATATGGGTAAGTACAGGCGTCGGATAAAAAAAATCAAAAGGGAATTGCTCGATGTGTAGTCCAAAGGCGTTTGTAAGGCATAATCATGAGGAAACCCTCGTTATGGAGGATATCCAGTCCATCGTATGGGATACACCCATGCGATTTGTGCTCAGAGATATCACCGGGAAAACCCGGAGTGTTGAGGGTAGGATTGTTTCCATGGACCTCATCAATCATCGGATTCTTTTGGAAGGGCATGTGTCCGATTAAGGGGAGAAATGAGGCTTTTCAGGGTATAGCGTCTGAAAAGAGATTTCGGCTCGACATTACAGAACGACTTTTAACTTCTGTGAAAAACACAAATTGCGGTAAAGGAAAGAAGTTTACAGGTTTGATTCTCCTGTTTTTCTCCTTTATTTTTCTTTTTTTGAATATCGAACATGCGTTTGGTGGCGAAAGCCTGTTGGCTCCATCCAGTATCCTTTCTCTCCCCCCAAGTGCGTGCGCTGTGGTTGTTGACAAGGCGAGCCAGCATCTGTTTCTCCTCCTATATGACAAAGGCCAGTTAAAGGTTGTGAAAAAAGTGATTTGTGCCACTGGCGAGAAAGATGGCAACAAAAAAAAAGCAGGAGACAAACGGACGCCGGTAGGGATCTATTTTTGCAAAGGGCTTCTTCTCCCCCCGAGGTTAGGGGCTAAATACGGTATCTGCGCCCTTCCGCTCAACTATCCGAACCTGATAGACCGGCGGCACCGGAGGGATGGAAACGGGATATGGATTCACGGAATCCATGAAGACAGGTCAGTCAAAAGTACCCAGGGCTGTGTGGTGTTGCAAAATGATGATTTGGCTTTTCTTGCCCGACACATCCACCTTTATACCACTCCTATCGTGATCGCAGAGAAGGTTCTTTTTCTGCCGGAAGAAACCCTGAAGGAACATGCTGAAAGGGTCCTTAAGTTTCTGGAACGTTGGCGGAACGCCTGGGCCTCGGGAGATATGAAGGCGTATATTGCCTGTTACGCGCCTAATTTTTTGGCGAAAGGCATGAACTTGTCTCAATGGCATGACTACAAATCATCTCTTTTCAAAAGGTATCACTACAAAATGCTTGTACAGGTGGAAGCGCCTGTTATAATCCACACGGATGCCTATGACGTGATATCTTTCAAGCAGGTGTTTCACGGGGGAAATTTTAGGGCTGTAGGTTACAAGCGGCTTTATCTTCAGAGAAAGGGCGGAGAGAGGAGAATTATCGGGGAGGAGTGGATTCCGCTTAGCGTTGTTGAAAAGAACTGGACCGCCTTCAGACGAGGCCTGGCGTTTCTAAAACCTCCCAGAGGCAATTACCGTATTGTATCTATTGCTTCAGCAGAGGCTACAAACCGTTTCCCCAAAAGAGACCTTTATAAGGAAGCGAGAGAATTTATCAACAACTGGAAGGCCTCATGGGAAAAAAGGGATATTAAACGGTTTTCCTCATTTTATTCGAAACACTTCAGACATGGTTCCATGGATTTTAAACAGTGGAAGCGCTATAAAACTCATACGTTCATGAAAAATGGCCCAATCCGAATTGTGTTGCGAGACATGAAAATCCAAATGGATGGAGACAAAGTAGCTGCTCGATTTTACCAGATTTACCGAAGCCGCGTTTTCAGGGATAGAGGGTTGAAAGAGCTGGTGCTCTCTCAAGAGTTAGGGACATGGAAAATCCTCCGGGAGCGCTGGTCCAGGAGTCGCTGAGGATGGAACCAAAACATGACAAAGTTCACCTTCTTATTATCAGCGAGACGGGGCGGGTTAAATCCAGGAAAATCTCCCTTCGTTTCGTCAGATATTTCGTCATCGTATTCGTTTTACTGTTTATCCTGACTTCCCTTTTTAGCTATCTTTATTGGCACCAGTACTATGTCCGTCACGTTACCGGGGATGAAACAGCCACCCTTTTAAAGGAAATTGACCATCTTCACGCCAGGGTCGAGGAACAGGACCTAGAAATTAACCGGCTGAGAGGCGTGGTAGGCCGCCTCAAAAGGGAGAATAAGGATCTCAAACGACGCATTATTACCAAAAAAGCTCCTGGGGAAAAGGCTGGAACGCCCGTGAAACAGTCTGTGCCCGACAAGAAATCAGGGGGTTACAGGAAATTTCTTTCGTACATCGAGACCCTAAAGATTCCATCAAAGGTGATTTTTCAGATCCGGGACCCTAAAATCGCCGTTTCACCGCATGAGACACAGGTTTCTTTCAAGCTTTACAAAGATACGCTGAAAAAGGTTTATGGAAGATATATTCTCCTGGGGATTTACAGGCCTGAAGACTCCAAAAAAGCAGGAAAGGTGGTCGCTTATCCCTCGAGGAGTGTTTCTAATTTTAATCTTCGTCCAGGTTATGGGCGCCCTTTCAAGATTGAGCGAAGGTTTTTGACGGTGACGGCAAAATTGACACATCCGGAAGGAATTGAGCATTTTTCTGAATTTCACATATTTGTCTTTGGAGTTAAAAAGGAGGTTGTGTTTCATGAGAGGTTTAAAGCCCCTTAAGGGGTTTCTCGTCACAATTTTTTTGATAGGGGTTTTTTGTCTCTGTAGTTCCCCCCCCCTGTATGCGGGCCAAAGGGTATATTTTCAGGGGACGGATTATGAGCTTCATGTCTACGATATCAGAGGCCGGGAAAAAGGTACGACGGTACTCATCATCGGTGGCATCCAGGGGAATGAGCCCGGAGGGTATCTTTCCGCGGACTCCTATGCGGACATCGCCCTGAAGAAAGGCCGGCTGATTATTGTTCCCCGTGCCAACCTTCCCTCTATCATTTTGAATCGCCGGGGTGTCAACGCGGATATGAACCGCAAGTTTAAGTCACGCTCCCAGCGCATTTACGAGGAGAAAGTGGTTGCAATTCTGAAGAAGTTGATTCAGCAGAGTGATGTCTTGTTAAATCTTCACGATGGTTCCGGTTTTTATCGCCCGGTATGGGAAGGGATTTGGAAAAATCCTATGCGCTTTGGGCAATCCATCATAGCGGATGCCGAAAAGTTTTATTCAAAAAGGTGTCACAGGATGCTTTATCTTGGTGAAATCGCCCGGAAAGTAGCTGTGGCCGTTAATAAAAAAATTAAAAATCCAGAATATTACTTTCATTTCAACAACCATGACACCCTTTCACCCAATACCCGGCATCCAGAACAGCGGAAATCCGCTACATATTATGCCCTCACACGCTGCGGTATCCCGGCGTATGGCATCGAGACATCAAAATTTCTCCCTTCAACACATCTGAAGGTTCTCTACCACAACATGGTAGTAAACGAGTTTTTAAAACAATATGGGGTGGTGATGGAAAACCCGAAGGTTTATATGACACCCCCGCGCCTTGAATATCTCGTTGTATCCGTCAATGGGTCACGCCCGGTCGTGGTTTTTGATCGACAAACCATTACCCTTTTAAGGGGAGACAGGATTTCCGTCAGAGGATATAAGGCAAATTATACCCGGGGGATTACGGTAGATATGGTGGGATACGGATCGAAAAATGACTTTGGAAAAACATTTACGCTCAAAGAGAATACAACATTTCTTGTCAGAAAAGACAGGCGGGTGTTCGCAAAGATATTTTTGAAAACCATCAAGGGCCCGGGAAAACCTTTCCCCACGTTTCCGGCAGCCGAGCAGCACCCGGGGAGGGATGAGCCATATCTCGTACTCAAGGTGAATGGGGAATTGCGGATTTGTAAAACTGACAAGGTGCTGAAGGTCGTGAAAGGGGACAAACTGGAGCTAATTGATGTGATTTCATCCGCGGGGCGGCTTCCCCTGAAACTCAACTTTGTGGGTTTCGTGGGGAACCGCAGACATAACACGGGAGAAGACCGGGGGTATGTTATTGATACAGCTTCGGACCTCATTAAGCGGTTTTCCTTTCAGAAGAAAGGGAGGATTTTTTCCATCAAGGCGGGGGACGGTAAGAGGGATTTTTACACATTCAAGGTCGCCATCATTCAGCCGAAGTTGAGAGAGATGATCCTTTTTGCCAATGGCGGGTGGCAACATTATGGAGACGGAGATGCCTTTGTTCTACAACATGGGGGGGATAACGTGAAAATAGGAGTAATTCAGACCACTCCCCTGTCTCTTAACCGTCTTGCCATTAAGGTCCAGGGAAGGCTGTACCCGGTTTCCGACCAGCTAAGTTGCAGGAACGCGCTGAGTATCCCACTCGGTAAGGCGGGATCGGGGAAACAATCCTTGACAATTAAGGTCCTTCGTGGAAAAATCAGCTTGGGGTGCATACACCTTACGTGGCCGATGAGGAGTGACCTTTTAGACAGTTCCAAGGAGTAAAGGCGTCTTTTTGATATGGGAACCCGTCTCGCAATTATTTCAGACATACACGCCAATCTTGAGGCGCTTGAAGAAGTTCTAAAACATATCTCGAATCAAGCGGTGGATAAAATTGTCTGTCTTGGGGATATTGTTGGATACAATGCGGATCCTTCTGCCTGCATCGCTTTATGCAGGGAACATGGCGTTTTTTGTCTGTTAGGCAACCATGATGGAGCGGTATGTGGCAAGGTTTCGCTGGAGTATTTTAATGAGACTGCAGCGGTTGCCATAAAGTGGACCAGGAAACAGCTCTCAAGGGAGGATTTACTTTTTCTGGACCAGTTGCCGCGGTTTCACCAGGAAGGGAAGAGATATCTTTTGATGCATGGCTCCCTTATCGATCCTGACCGTTATATTTTTTTTCAACAGGATGCGGAAAAGGATTTTGGAAAAATGCAAAAGGAATATCCCGATGTTTCCGTTGGTTTTTTTGGTCACACCCATCAAAGAAGAATCTTTACATACTATCTTGACACTGTTACCTCGGGGGTGCCGGAGAGTTTTACCCTTGAGCAGGGTCGCCTCTACCTGATCAACCCCGGGAGCGTCGGGCAGCCGAGAGACAACAATCCCATGGCGTCCTACATGATTTACGATGAAGGACGGCGGCACGTAGATTTTTATCATGTGATGTATGATGTTAAAAAAGCGGCGGAAAAGGTTGTAAAGGCGGGGTTACCCAAGACCCTGGCCGAACGTCTTTTCCGTGGATGGTAATGGAATTTCCCACCAAAAGGCGTTTAACCCGTCCTGTTTTTATCGGTCCCGTCAAGGTGGGGGGAGATGCCCCTATCTCCGTGCAGTCCATGACGACAACGGATACACGGGATGTCAATAAAACGACGGCTCAGATTCAAAGCCTTGCCCGGGCTGGTTGTGAAATCGTTCGGGTGACTGTAAACTCCAGGGAGGCAGCACAAGCCCTCCCTGCCATCAAGGCCTCATCTCCTATTCCCATCATCGCCGATATTCATTTTGACCACACCCTGGCGCTGATGTCTGTTAAAAATGGCGTGGACGGATTGAGGATAAATCCCGGGAACATCGGAAGTCAGCAGAAAATTCACGAGGTTGTTCAAGCGGCAAAGAGCAAAAATATTCCGATTCGAATCGGGGTCAATGCCGGTTCCCTGGAGAGAGAGTTCCTTCGCAAACATGGCAGAACACCTGAGGCCATGGTAGAGAGTGCGTTACGGCATATCGCTCTTCTTGAGAAAGAGGGATTTTACCAGATAAAAGTTTCTCTTAAAGCCTCTGATGTTTCCCGCACTGTTTTGGCCTACCGTCTTCTTGCGCAAAAGGTTTCCTATCCCTTTCATATCGGTGTCACCGAGGCAGGCACCCTTTTTTCCGGAACCATCCGTTCCGCCATCGGGCTGGGGATTCTGTTATCTGAGGGGATAGGAGATACCCTCAGAGTTTCTCTTTCCGCGGACCCTGTCGAAGAAGTCAAGGTAGCCTACACGATTTTAAGGGATTTGGGACTCCGCCACAGAGGTGTCGAAATGATCGCCTGCCCCACCTGCGGGAGGGCCGAAATTGATGTTATTTCCCTGGCCACCCGCGTGGAGCGGCGTCTCTTATCGCTTAAAACCCCGCTGAAGGTGGCGGTCATGGGGTGTGTCGTCAACGGCCCCGGTGAGGCACAGGAGGCTGATGTAGGTGTCGCTGGCGGCAAGCATACCGGGCTTCTGTTCAGAAAAGGAAAGATTATCCAGCGGTTACCTCCCGACGATCTGGAAGAACCGCTGATTGAGGAGATACGTTCCTTGACGGGGGAAACCATCCCTTAGGAATTTACCTGAGGGTGCGTCTCTCGATAGGTGTGGTAAATTCTCTGTAAAACCGTTATGTTTGCCAGAACCATGATGACAAGAATGGCATAGGGCAGATAACCACTCAACGCACCAGTCGCCAAGACAATGACCCGT